>CACYDZ010000307.1 GCA_902773265.1 uncultured Ruminococcus sp. | reverse complement strand
TTTCTGTTCTCATATAATAAGCCGTCAGAATTGCCGTCAGAAAACGGTAAAAAGTGCGGTAATACGGGACTTTTACGCTTATTTTCGTCAAGGAATATACTTTACGAAAATATTATAAAAGTTGTTTACTATTATATTTCAAATATTTAAAATTTTGATATGTAAAATAATTAATATATCAATCGTAAATTATTAAAAAAGTAAAAAATATCATTAAAAATTTATAAATGAGCCAATCTGAAAATTGCACAAATTGCCTGTCAAATTCAAGTGCATATTTTATAAATTAAGTTTCTGTTTTGGAAATACATCTCATACATATCTCATTTTTTGTTAAAAAATAAGATATCATTTTTTTAATCGGTTATTGTCAAAGAGATTTATAGTGTGATATAATATATTTACAATCAAAATCGCCTTTATTTTCGTTCTGACATAATAAAATTTTGGTATTATGCCAAAATCAGATGAAAATAATAACTTATATATTGAAAGTTTTTGATAAAAAAACTGTGCCAAAGTATGTTATTAAAATTAACATAAAAATTTTATTTTCTGGAGGTTAGAAAAATGAAAATCAAAAAAATTGTCAGTCTGATACTTTCCGTGACATATATTTTGACATTTGTTGTGGTAAATGCAGTATCAGTATCGGCTGACGGAGAAACATTACCGACCTATAAACTTATTGAAAAGGTTGACGATGGTGGTAACGTTATTGTGACAATCCATTTTACAGAAGCTGACAAGATAGGTTCGGGCAGATATATACTTGAATATACTCAAGGTGTGTTTGAACTGGTATCAGCCGTTTTTGGTTCAGCTTCAGTGGATAGTAAGCAGATTAATACAAGAACTACAGGCAAAATAATAAGTAATTTTTATTACAATAACGGTGTTGTTGAAGGAAGTACGGAAGTTGCTGTAATTACATTCAAATTGTTGAACGGTTCTTTTTCAAAAAATGATATTGAAATTTCATTGTTTGAATTCAGTGATGTAAGTGGTTATCAAAAAATTTCTGACAATACGATGGCGGAAGTACAATATGAAATTGATTGTCCTCACCATAACAAAAAAACTGTAATAACTAAAGAAGCTACCTGTCAGGAAGAAGGAGAAGAGGCTGAATTTTGTGCTGTATGTAATACGAAATTAAGTCAGAAAGCAATTTCAAAAACAGCTCATTATTTTGATGATGGTACAGTGACAAAAGATGCGACTTGTACAGAAAAAGGTGTAAAAACATTTACCTGTACAGTGTGCGGAGAAACAAAAACAGAAGATATTCCCGCACTCGGTCATGATTATGATGACGGCGTAGTGACGAAACAGGCAACCTGCACAGAAAACGGCACAAAAGTATTTACATGTAAGCATGGTTGTGGTGAAACATATGAGATGGTAATTCCTGCTACAGGTCATAGTCATGACAGTGGTGTTATAACAAAAGAGGCAACCTGTACGGAAACAGGAGTAAAAACATACACTTGTTCAGTATGTGGTGAGACATATGAAGAAACAATTCCTGCTAAAGGACATGATTACAAAAGCGAAGTAACAAAAGAAGCAACCTGTACAGAAGATGGTATCAGAACATATACTTGTTCAGTATGCAAAGATACTTATACAGAAAATATCCCTGCAACAGGACATCATTATGATGAAGGTACTGTTACAAAAGAACCTACTTGTACAGAAAATGGTATCAAAACATTCAGATGTACAAATTGTGGTGAAAGCTATACAGAAGATATTCCTGCAACCGGAAATCATCATTACGACAGTGGCATGGTGACAAAAGAAGCGACTTGTACAGCGACAGGAGTAAAGACTTATACCTGTACAGATTGTGGAAAGACTTATACAGAAGATATTCCTGCAACAGGACATCATTATGATGAAGGTGTAGTTACCAAAGAACCGACTTGTTCGGAAGAAGGTATAAGAACATATACTTGTACAAATTGTGGGGAAAGTTACACAGAAAATATTCCCGCAAGAGGTGGACATCATTATGATGAAGGTACAGTGACAAAAGAGGCAACCTGCACAGAAAACGGTGTAAAAACATTCAAATGTGCAGATTGTGGTGAAAGCTATACGGAAGATATTCCTGCAACAGGACATCATTATGATGAGGGTACAGTAACCAAAGAACCTACCTGTAAAGAAAAAGGTATAAGAACATTCAAATGTGTAGATTGTGATGAAAGCTACACAGAAGATATTCCTGCAACAGAACATCATTATGATGAAGGAAAAATCACGAAAAAAGCTACTTGTAAAGAAACAGGAGAGAAAACTTTTACCTGTCAAGACTGTGGAGAAACTTATACAGAAACCATAGCAAAGACGACACATGATTATGATGAAGGTACAATAACCAAAAATCCTACAACAACAGAAAAAGGAATTAAAACTTTTAAATGTAAGATATGTGGTGAAACCCGCACCGAAGAAATACCGGCTTTAGAACAACCTACAAATCCGCCTACTATTCAGCCAACCAATCCGCCTATTCCCGGAAAAATTGTTCCTGACACAGGTGAAAATTCAGCAATTATCGTAATGGCGGTGTTATCAGCATTTTTCTTGTCTTTTTTGGTATTTTTTGTACGCAGAAAATTTGACAGATAACAACAGTATAACGAAGATTTCAAAATGCGATTGACGGTAATAGCAGACTTTAATTTCTCCTCCCTTGTAAAGTCTGCTATTTCGCTATTAAGAAAGGAGAATTTCAATGAATGTAGTAAAAAAATTAATTTCTTTTATATTGACAGCAATGATGATAGAAAGTATTTCTATTGTAGCTGAAGTATCTGCTTATCAAGAGAATATTGTCCCTGCTCAGACGCAGCAACATACAGTAGAGAGTGGCGACAAAACTATATACGATGAATACAAAACATATGACGATGTGACATACGGTATAATATGGGGTTCTGAATATTACATAGAACACGCAGCAGTAACCGGATATGTTGGTAATAAGACAAATATAGAGATACCTTCGCAAATAGACGGTATATCTGTTACTAATATAGACGGGGGATTTGAAAATTGTACCAACATACAAACTGTAAAGTTGCCGAGTAGCATTACATCTATTGGAAGTCTGGCGTTTTCAGGTTGTAGCAGCTTAAAAAAAGTAGTAATGTCAGAGAATATTCGTTATATAGGTTCAGATGCTTTTGATGGTTGTTCCGGTTTAGAGAACATAGATATTCCTCAAAAGACAGAATCTATAGGTGGTCAGGCTTTTCGAGGTTGCAGCAGTTTAAAAGAAATCAACATTCCGGAAGGAACAGATTATTTAGGCGAGCAAGTATTTTTTAACTGCAAAAATTTGAAAAACATCAATGTTGACAAAAATAATGATGAGTATTGTTCAGAAGATGGAGTATTGTTTAATAAATCTAAAACAGAGTTAATTTGTTGTCCCGGTGGAGCAAGTGGAACTTTCACGATTACAAATAATATTACCAAAATAAACGGTGATGCCTTTTCAGGGTATAAAAATCTGAAAAGTATAGAAGTCTCTGAAGATAATAATCAATACAGTTCTGAAGATGGAGTTTTATTCAATAAGGAAAAAACGACTATTTGTGTTTATCCTGCGGGAAAGACAAGCGAAAGTTATACAATTCCTGATGGTATTGAGATTGTAGGGAGTTATGCTTTTTCAGGTTGTAGCGATTTAAAAGAAGTTATTATTCCTACAAGTGTTACCTATATAGGAAGTCAATCTTTTTGTGACTGCGATGGATTGACAAATATAGAAATTCCTGAAAATGTTACAGATTTTGGTTATTTTTCGTTTATGGATTGTGATGGATTATCAAAAATTCAGATACCCGTTGGTGTAAAAACATTGGGTTACGGATTATTTTCAGGTTGTCGTAATTTAAGGAGTGTAGAAATTCCTGATACAGTTACACAAATAGATTGGTATGTATTTTCCAATTGTGATAATTTAAAAGATATTTATTATTCCGGAAGTGAAGAAGAGTGGAATAAAATATCTGTACAGGATTCTGGTAATAAAGCACTTAAAACGGCAAAAATTCATTATAACTATTCAGGTGGAATTTTGGGAGATGTCAGTGGTGACGGAGAGGTTACAATAGCTGATGCTCTGATAGTATCAAGGTACGATGTAGGTTTGACAGAACTTGACGACAGTCAGCTTGCA
>CACYDZ010000306.1 GCA_902773265.1 uncultured Ruminococcus sp. | reverse complement strand
CAACTTTTTTCAAAAAGTTGTGGGGTTAAGGGGCAAAGCCCCTTAGCGGGATTTTAAAGGGCGGCAGCCCTTTAATCGGCTAAAAACGCAAACAAAATTTGCGTAAGCAAATTTTGATATAATTCCTCAAAGTAAGATTTCTCACCGGAGGTCACGATGATATTCTTCAGTTAATGACATTGGGGAGAGTGTCCCCGACAAAACAGCCGTACAGAAATTTTCTCTGTACGGCTTGATGATTTTTAAATCAGTAATGTTTTCCGACAAGTTTCTGAATAACAGATGCTCTGCCGATATCGCCCTCTATTTTCAGCCGACCGACGGTATAGGCTGCCATAGCACTCATTTCACCTCTGGCTATCTTGAGAAAATCATATGTATCGCAAATGAAAATCAAATCATGTTCTCTGTAATCATACGGTCTTACCTCTACTTTGCCGTCACAGAATTTTACATAAAAAGTTCCGCCACCTTCTCCTGTCATTGTAATCTGTATGGCAAGAAAATCCCGATAATCGCTTACATCTGAATGGATAAAAATATCTTTGATTTCATCGAATGCTTCCTGAAATGTCATATTGTCAACCTCCGTCTTTGAAATTTAATGGCAAATGGTTTTATTGTTATACATATTATTATCTGTATATAATGTTATCATTGGTTTTGAGTAAAGTCAAGTAGAAAATCTATAATATTTTTTGGAATTACCGAAATTAACTATTCCCCAACCGTTAATTTTTCAACTTTTCTGTTTAATCAGACAGTAAAGTACTCTACAAAATAATTTATCGTAATATTATATGTAAATATAATTTTTTTACAAAAATAGGGGGTATCTTTCTGGCGTTCATCACAAATATTTTTTGCAAATGACTTTATTTCTTAAAAAATTTCTGTTATAATACGATTTAAGGATTTTGGAATAAGGACGGTAAAATTTATGAAAACAGTGGATTTGGTTGTACCGTGTTATAATGAAGAAGACGGATTAGCCGTTTTTGTCGAAGAAACGACCGCAGTTATTGAAACTATTGATGGTTATACATTTCGTTTTATACTTGTCAATGACGGCAGTAAAGACAACACTTATTTGGTAATGAAAGAGCTTGCTGAAAAATACAGTAATGTAGCTTATATTTCGCTGTCACGAAATTTCGGAAAAGAATCTGCCATGTATGCAGGACTGAAATATTCCGGTGCAGATTATGTTGTAGTGATGGACGCAGACTTACAGCACCCGCCAAAAATGCTTATAGATATGTGTCAGGCGATGGACGAGGGGTATGACTGTTGTGCCGCAAGACGAACTTCCAGAAAGGGAGAATCCAAAATCAGAAGTTTCTTTTCCAAAACTTTCTATAAAATCAGCAATAAAGTTTCTGATGTCAAAATGCCGTACAATGCGGTTGACTATCGCATGATGTCCAGACAGATGGTAGACGCACTTGTTTCACTTAGCGAAGTACAGCGGTTTTCAAAAGGTCTGTTCAGCTGGGTAGGATTTGACACCAAATGGATTCCCTATAAGAATGTAGAAAGAAAAATCGGTTCTACCAAATGGAGTTTCTGGGGACTGTTCAAATATGCTCTGGACGGATTTGTTTCATTTACAGTTTCACCACTGCGTATACTTTCAGGTATGGGTGTGTTGTTTTCGGGAGTAGCATTTATCTACATTATCATTACCCTTATCCAGACTTTGATTTTCGGTATAGATGTTCCCGGATATGTCACCACACTTTGTGCAGTGCTGTTTATGGGCGGTATTATTGAACTGTCGATAGGTGTTCTGGGGGAGTATATCAGCCGTATTTTTCTGGAAACGAAAAAAAGACCGATATTTATTGTCAAAGATACCAACATCACTGTTGCCGATAATACACCCAAAATACAGGAAACAGCTGATGAAGTTCCGGAAGATATTTCCATTGACAGCAAAAAACAAAGCAATAATTATTTCGGACAATTCTGACAGTAAGGAACGGTGCAGATACATTGAAACAAAAGCTGATTGATTTTACCAAAAACTTTTTTGATATCAAATTCTGGAAATTCATTTTTGTCGGAATACTCAACACAATCGTCGGAACAGGATTACAGTTTATCCTGTTCAATTTTACACCGCTCAATACGATGGCAGAAAGAGGAACGCTGATAGCCTCATCAGTTTCGTATTGTCTGGCAAGCGTGATGAGTTATTTTCTGAACAAATATTTCACCTTTAAAAACAACGAAAAAGGCTGGAAACCTGTTGTCAGATTTGCCGTCAATATTGCCGTATGTTATTCGATTGCGTACGGTCTTGCTATTCCGCTTACAGCATGGTTCTGTAAAGCCAACAACATTTCGCTTTTCGGTTGGAATGTCGATACCACTTCGGCTAATATTTCTATGGTGATTGGCAGTTGTCTGTTTGTTGCTCTCAACTATATCGGTCAACGCTTTTTTGCCTTTAAAGAGAATCCTCAGCAGTCGTAATGTTTTTTCCATTTCCTCATGAACAGAAACTGTACAGTTGATTTTTTATGGAGGTAAGCGTTATGTCAAAATTCAGTGTAAAGAAACCGATGACGGTTTTTGTTGCCGTTATTCTTGTAATTGTGTTAGGTGTGGTATCGTTTACCAGTATGACACCGAATTTATTGCCGAATATGGATTTTCCCTATGTGATTATCATGACAGCTTATCCCGGAGCCAATCCCGAACTGGTAGAAACCGAAGTTACCAGACCGCTTGAACAGGCATTATCTGTATTGGACGGTGTAAAACAGGTCACTTCCAGTTCTGCAGATAACTATTCCACAGTAGCGTTGGAATATGAAGACGGTAAAAATATGGATAGTGCGATGGTAGATATCAACAGCAGTATCAATACGCTGACAGGTTCGTGGAATGACATGGTTGCCTCACCCGTTATCATGAAAATCAATCCTGACATGATGCCCGCAGCAGTAGTTGCGGTAGATATAGAGGGCATGGATACGGTAGAGCTTTCGGAATATGTCAGCGATACTTTACTCAATCAGTTAGAGGGTGTAGACGGCGTTGCGTCTGTCAGTAAAACAGGGTCGATTACAGAAAGTCTTCATGTTGTGATTGATGAGAAGAAACTGCAGAAAATCAATACCAAAATCCGTAAAGCGATAGATGATAAATTTGATGAGGGCAAAGCGGAAATCAATGACGGTCTGGAAAAACTCAATGACGGTCTGGAACAGACCAAAGAGGGACAGAAACAGATTGAACAGGGCAAAAAGGAACTGGAAACACAGCGGAAACAGGCAGGTGAACAGCTTTCCGAAGCACAAAATCAGTTAAATGAAAAACAGACCGAATTACTCAACGGTAAATTACAGATACTGAACACACTTTCCGCCCTCACCACACAGCGTACACAGCTCCAGTCTACCTATGAACAGATAGTCGGCATACAGGAAGTATTACTGGAATTAAAAAAGAATATCAGCGAAATGACCGAAACGGTCACACAGATGAAACTCTATCAGGAAACTGTCGAAAAATTACAGTCGGCAATGGAACTGATGTCCCCCGAAAGTGAGGAATATCAGCAGGCATTACAGCGACTGGAAACCATCGAAAATGCTTTGAAGAAAATGGGTCTGAAAACTGCCGAACTTCCCGAAAAAATCAGGGAGTATAATCAGACGGTTGAAACTTTGAAGCAGTCTTTATCCGCCATGACACAATCCCTCACGGAGAAGGGATTTTCCGAAGATACCTTACAAAGTGCCATTGACGAAATGAAAAGCGGTATTGACCAGATAGACAGTGCTGTTAATCAGCTTAACGAGACCCTGACACAGCTTAACGAGGGGGAAATCACACTGGACAGTGCTTTGTCTGAACTCAATAAGCAGAAAGATGAAGCGACTTATCAGATGAATACCGCTTATGTAGAATTGCGTGTCAATGAAAATACACTGGCAAGTACACAGGCTCAGCTGGAAAAAACAAAAACCGAACTGGAAACTACTTTAAAAACGGTCAATGAACAGCAGGAAACCACAAAAGATAAATCCGATGTGACTAAAATTATTACACTGGATATGGTTTCAGGTATTCTGACGGCACAGAATTTTTCCATGCCTGCGGGTTATATCACCGATAACGGCAGTCAGTATTTAGTCAGGGTCGGCGACAAAATCGAAGATGTTGACAAAATGAAAGAACTGTTGCTTTTCGATATGAATATGGAAGGTGTTGACCCGATTTATCTGAAAGATATTGCCAATGTGTTCAAAGCTGACACTTCCGACAAAGTATATGCCAAAATCAACGGCAATAACGGGGTTATGCTTTCTTTTACCAAGTCCGCACAGTCGGCAGTAGCGACAGTGTGTGACAATCTTATCGAAAAGTTAGACAGTCTTCAGTCACAGAACAGCAAATTCCATTATACTATGCTGATGAATCAGGGAGATTATATCAATCTGGTCGTCAATAATGTTCTGCAAAATTTGATTGTCGGTGCAGGATTTGCGATTATCGTATTGTTTATTTTCCTCAAGGATATCAAGCCGACAATCATTGTTGCCTTTTCCATTCCGATATCGCTGGTTTTTGCGGTGGTGCTGATGTATTTCAGCGGAGTTACTTTGAATATCATCTCCTTGTCAGGACTGGCGGTAGGGGTAGGAATGTTGGTGGATAATTCAGTTGTTGTTATTGAAAATATTTACCGTCTGCGGAATCTGGGGTATTCAGCGGTAAAAGCGTCCGTCAACGGGGCAAGACAGGTGGCAGGAGCAATTACGGCATCTACTTTGACAACCGTATGTGTCTTTGTACCGATAGTCTTTATTCAGGGCGTTACCCGACAGATTTTTACAGACCTTGCATTGACAGTTACTTATTCTTTGCTTGCCAGCCTGATAGTTGCCCTTACGCTTGTACCGGCTATGGGACAGTCGCTTTTCCGTAAAAACAAGGAACACAAACAGAAATTCTTTGACAAAATGTTATCTGTTTACGAAAAAGCAATCCGCTTTACACTGTCACACCGTCTGATAGCCATATTACTTGCCCTTGTATTGCTGGCAGGCAGTTCGGTAATGGAATATTTCAAAGGGTTCAGTTTCATGCCCGAAGCCAGCAGTGCCGAAATACAGATTTCCCTGAATATGCCCAAAGGCAGTAAGATGGAAGATACCGTCAAGACAATGGAAAAGATGACAGATATCGTTTATTCCTTAGGCAAGGAAAAATATGATACTGTCGGGGCGATGGTTGGCGGAACATCCAGTATTTTAGGTATGGGAGGCGGTTCAGAAGGTTCGGGGTCGCTGTATATTGTACTCAATTCAGCATACGCCAAAGACAGTCAGAATATTGCCACACAGCTTTCAGAAAAATACCGCAGTGAATTTGACGAAGAAACTTCTATCAGTGTCAGCAGCGGAAGTATGGGAATGATGTCAAGTATGCTGACGGGAAGCGGAATAGCGGTCAATGTTTACTGTGATGACATGGATAAATTACAAAAAACTGCCAACGATATTGAAGGTATTCTGAAAAAAATTCCCGGAATTGAAAAGACAGATAACGGCATTGCCGATACTACCGATGAAGTGCGGATTACCGTTGACAAAGACAAAGCTATGCAGAAATCCCTGACAGTTGCTCAGGTATTCCAACAGGTTACTGCACTGGTCAAAAGTGAGAATACAGCTACTTCTCTGACCAACAGCAACGGTTCAGGTATAGATGTCATTGTCATTGACAAAAGGAAAAGTGATATCAAGGTCAAGGAATTGCTGGATAAAGAGCTGACCTATAATGATTTTGAGGGCAACGAAAAGACAATTACTTTGGGTGAAATTTCCAAAATTGAAAAAGCAAAGGCAATGAACTCCATAGCACGAATTGACCAGAAAAGATATCTGACCGTCACAGGAACAGTGTCAGACGATTATATTCTTACCAATGTTTCCAACGCTGTCGAAGACGCTGTAGATAAATATGAACATACTGCTGATGTCAGCATAGAGTTCAAGGGCGAAAATGAAACAACAATGGAATCTGTTTATGACCTGTTGAAAATGCTTCTGTTAGGTGTTATCTTTATTTATCTTATCATGGTAGCCCAGTTCCAGAGCCTGAAATCGCCGTTTATTGTCATGTTCACCATTCCGCTTGCCTTTACGGGCGGTTTCTTAGGACTGTTCTTCACAGGATTTGATATCAGTGTTGTATCAATGATAGGTTTTGTCATGTTGTGTGGTATTGTTGTCAACAACGGTATTGTGCTTGTAGACTATATCAACCAACTGCGTATGGGTGGTATGGAAAAAAGAGAAGCTCTTGTTGAAGCTGGCAAGACCAGAATGCGACCTATTCTGATGACCGCTATTACTACGATTATAGGTTTAATTTCGATGGCACTTGGTATTGGTGAAGGTACGGAAATGATGCAGCCTGTTGCTATTGTCTGTATTTTCGGACTACTGTACGCTACCATTATGACATTGTTTATTGTTCCCGTAATGTATGATGTCTTTAACAGAAAGCCTATGAGAGTGATTGATAATTCCGAACTGGAAGAAATTGACGACTGAGTTTAAGGGCTTTGCCCTTAAAAATCCCACAAGGGGCTGCCGCCCCTTGACCCTGCCAACTTTTTGAAAAAAGTTGACAAAAACT
>CACYDZ010000305.1 GCA_902773265.1 uncultured Ruminococcus sp. | reverse complement strand
GTTTGGTTTGATAAATAATGTTGTTGGTTTAATAGATGAAGCCATTATGAACCCAGAGTGGTGTCTCGATCGAGAGAGCAATGAAATGAAAATGTTGGTATGGATGTCTTCCCCATCATTTCATATTGGCTATGTTTATGATCTCTCAGAGTTTTGTGCAAAAGCAATAGGGATAGAGTACATGCTACCATTTCCAATTGGTTCAGTTGTAGGAGCCATAAAAGAAAAAAAGAAGCAAAAAGAAGTACAGGAAAAGAAGAAATCATTTCAACAACAAATCCTGCTTGAATGTCAAAGACTCATCTTAAAGCAGGATGCTCTTGTGAAAGAGATACAAAAAGAGAATGAGCGAATAAAAGCTGAGAACGAAACAAAATCCAATCGGTTAGAGTCGCTTGTTTGTCTAAATGAGGCGGTTAATTCTCTCATGAATGATTTGAAAAGAGTCACAAGGGGGTAATATATAATGAACTACACAGCTGTAGCTGGGGGAACAACAGTACCAACGACCGGAAATAATTTCAATGACATATTCAAACAGTATGAGCGTGTTCTTGTAGAGAGTTTGGTTACTGCATTTGGATTGGATGCAATCCTGCAGCAGCATGACCAGCTTGGAGGTGATGTGGACACCATTCACAATGTAAGACAAATTGGAAAAGACGGTTCCGAAATGCAATATAAGAATGCTGGTAATCTTGCTGCATATGAATGTCGTGGAGATTATGATTCTCATGCTTATCATAGTCATCCGGAGTACATAAGAATCAATCGCGGAATCAGTGAACAGAAAAAAGCAGGAACTTTAACTGATGCATATACAGGGGAAAGAATTGCACCGAATGAGAAAACTGATCTCGATCACATTATCTCCGCCAAAGAGATACACGATGATAGAGGCAGAGTTCTTGCAGGAATAGAAGGTGCTGAACTTGCCAATAAAGAATCCAATCTCAGAGCCACTAATCCACACACTAACCGTACAAAAAAGGCTAAGACAATGGATGAGTTCCTTGAACAACGAGGGGATGAATATACTCCGGAACAGATCGAGAGAATGAAACGGTTGGATTCTCAGTCGAGAGAAACGTATAATCATACCATCGAAAAGGAATATTATACAAGTCCTAAATTCCAGAAAGATATGGCTGCTGCTGCTGGAAAAGTGGGCGCAAGAATGGCAGCACGTCAAGCAATTGGTTTTGTTTTTGCAGAAATCTGGTTTGCTGTGAAAGCCGAATTTCAATTTAACCATAAAATGGATACGGATTCCGATTTTGGACAATTTGTTCAGAAAATCGGCAATGGCATTAAAACAGGGTTTGAAAATGCGAAAAGCAAATACAAAGAAATACTGCAAAAGACACTTGATGGTGCAGTTTCTGGAGTGCTTGCGAGTGTTACTACAACAATCGCTAACATCTTCTTTACAACATCTAAAAATGTTGTGACACTGATCCGCCAAGTTTATGCTTCCTTCGTAGAAGCAGTTAAGGTTCTTGTTCTGAATCCTGATGATTTACCTTTAGGTGATAAACTGCGTGCAGTTGCAAAGATTATCTCCACTGGTGCCAGCGTTGCAGTTGGTGTAGCAGTTAATCTTGCAATCGCAGAAACACCACTTGGAAAAATCCCGGTCATCGGAGACATTGTTCAGACTTTTTGCGGTACACTCGTAACAGGCATCATGAGTTGTACTTTACTGATGTTTTTTGATAGAAGTAAAGTGGTCAACCAGCTTGTTGAATTATTGAATACCTATTCAATGCATAATGTTGTGGAATACTTTAAAGAGGTAGGTGTTGCACTTGAAAAGTATGCAGCAGAACTAATGAAACTTGATGCCGCGAAATTCAGCGAGGAAACCAAAAGGTTCAGTGCGTTAACATCAAAAATAGACTCAATTAGTTCTGATAGAGAAATGAATGAAACATTAAAAAGATTCTATGCGGAGACAGGTTTACCTACCCCGTGGAAAGGCGATTTTAATACTTTTATGGGGAACAGAAACAACCGCTTGGTGTTTGAGTGATGTTTTACTGCGATAAATGTGGTCTGTGCTGCCGTAATCTCCAATTGTCAACACTTTACGCTGACCTTGACAGAGGAGACGGTGTATGTAAATACTTAGTTGGTAATCTTTGCAGTATCTATGAGGATAGACCATTGAAATGCAGAATAGATGATTGCTATGAACTGTACTTCAATTCAATAATGACACGAGAGGAATATGACAAAAGAAATCAAGAAGTATGCCAACAATTAAAATCAAAAAGGAGAAGTGAGTAATATGCCATTACCGATCATTTTAGGAATTGGTGCTGCAATTGCTGCTGCTGGTGGAGTCGGTGCCGGAATCAGTGGCGGAGTGAAAATGAAAAAAGCTGGTGACAAGAGCAAAGAAGCACAAGAACGTCAGGAACGCAATGTAAAAAGCATGGAACAGAAGCAAAAAGAAAGCACTGTTGCCATGGATAAGCTTGGAAGAAAAGAACTTGATATACTTCAAAGCTTTGAAAAGTTTCAGGATTTGTTGGAACAAATTCAAAACAGACCGGCATTCAAGGAAATTAAACGAGGCAATGCTTCTATCCCCAAATATAATCCCGATGACATCAAGCAAGCGCATGTTGGTGCTGCTGTACTGGTCGGCGGGCTTGGCGGGGCTGCTGCAGGTGCTGCCGGAGGAATCGCAGCGGGAGGCGCTACAACCGCTGCTGTAATGGCACTTGGAACAGCATAATGACAGTCAAATCAGAGCGCAATACGGCTTGCCTGATACCAAAATCGAGACAGACAGCTACATCGCAGTACAGC
>CACYDZ010000304.1 GCA_902773265.1 uncultured Ruminococcus sp. | reverse complement strand
CCTGAAAGGGGAGATGTCAGCGTAGCTGACAGAGGGGTTAATTTCTATAAGTCAGTGCATATGGGGCTTTGCCCCTTGACCCCACAACTTTTTGAAAAAAGTTGACAAAAACTTTTAATTGTGTAAGTTTACAGTTGTTCTTTTATTCAGTTTTCAGACATTTATGCCAAGACGCTTGCGGTTATCAATCACACGCACTGCCTTTCCCTCTGAACGGGTAATGCTTTTAGGCGAAACAAGATGAATTTTCGGATTGATACCTAACATGGCTTTCATTGCACTCTGAAGTTGTTTTTCCTTGTTGGTAATGACTTTTGGCGTATCGGAGAAATCTTCTTTACTCATTTCCACATTGATATCAAATGTATCTGTATTATTCACACGGTCAATAATAATCTGATAGTTCGGTGCATATCCGCAGTTAAGCAGCACTGCCTCTATCTGACTGGGGAATACATTGACACCACGAATAATCATCATATCGTCCGAACGACCTAACGGCTTTGTCATTTTTACAAATGTTCTTCCACAAGAACATTTTTCCCGTGACAATACACAGATATCCCTTGTACGGTAACGCAAAAGCGGAAAGGCCTCTTTATCCAGTGAAGTAAATACCAACTCACCCTTAGACCCCTCAGGCAAAACTTCACCCGTATCGGGGTCGATGACTTCAACAAGGAAATGGTCCTCATTGATGTGCATACCGTTTTGTTCTTCACATTCAAAGGCAACACCCGGCCCGCTGATTTCAGTAAGACCGTAAATATCATAGGCTTTGATACCCAGTGATTTTTCGATATCCCTACGCATTTCTTCTGTCCACGGTTCAGCACCGAATATACCTGCTTTAAGTTTGTTATCTTCGGGTTTGTAGCCTTTTTCTTTGAGGGTTTCGCCTATATATGCGGCATAGGACGGTGTACAGCAAAGAATAGTAGAGTTCAAATCCATCATGAACTGAATTTGTCTGTCGGTATTACCGCTGGACATCGGCAAGGTAAGACAGCCTACCTTATGTGAACCGCCATGTAGTCCTGCACCGCCTGTGAACAATCCGTAGCCATAAGCTACATGACAGACATCGCCCCTTGTACCGCCTGCCGCTACGATTGCTCTTGCACAACATTCTTCCCACATATCCACATCGTTCTGTGTATAGAAAGCAACTACTCTTTTTCCTGTTGTGCCTGATGTAGACTGTATACGAACGCAGTTTTTAATATCGGTAGCCAATAATCCGAACGGATACGCCTCTCTCAAATCGTCCTTTTTCAGAAACGGCAGTTTATACAAATCGTCTGTACTCTGAACATCTTCGGGTTTTACACCTTTTTTGTCCATGAGATCACGGTAATATTTCACATTGTCATAAACATATTTTACCTGTTTTACCAGTTTTTCATTCTGGATTTTCTTAATTTCTTCTATGGGCATCGTTTCCATATCTTTCTGGAAATAATTTTTTGACATGAATATCACATACTCCTTAGTATTGGGGATTTTGTCATTACGAATACAGATGACGAATTAATGATTGTTGTAGCCTGAACGGAATGCTTTTTTATTAATCTCTATGAAATTAGGTTTTACGCACTTTTCGATAGCGTTTTCCCATTTTTCATAGGGGATATCAAAATATTTAGCCAGTCTGCCCATAAGCACAATGTTACAGGCTTTTGCCGAACCGGCCTCTGACGCAAGAGAAAGAGCGTCAACAGCATCTACATGAACACCTTTGGCAGTCATTTCATCAAGCACATTTTCGGGGTAAACAGCGTTGCCTATGATAACAGGCATAGGGTCAATCTGTTGTGTATTGACAATAACTGTACCGTCTTTTTTAAGGTCTTTAATGTAACGGGCAGCTTCAATTTTTTCAAAGCTGACAATGAAATCTGCCTCACCCTCGTCAATAATAGGGGAGTAGACTTTATCGCCAAAGCGGACATAAGTCACCACAGACCCTCCACGCTGACTCATTCCGTGAACTTCGCTTACTTTAACATCAAAACCTTCATCAACCAGTAATCTTCCCAGAAGTTTTGAAGCAAGCAACGAACCCTGTCCGCCTACACCGACAATCATAATATTTTTTGTTGCCATATTATTCACCCTCACTTTCAAAAGCGTCAAAAGGACAAAGACCAGCACATACGCCGCAACCAATACACAATGTACTGTCAATAACCGCATGGTTATCTCTGAACGAAATGGCAGGACAGCCAAACTTCATACAGCGTTTGCAACTACGGCATTTTTCGGCATTGACACGCAAAGGCTTTTTCGGTCTGACATATTTCAAAAGTACACAAGGTCTGCGTGAAATAATAACGGACGGTTCATTTTTCGCCAGTTCTTCTTTGACTACTCTTTCACATTCTTCAAGATTATAAGGGTCAACCACTCTTACAGAGTTGATACCGACAGAATGACAAAGACTTTCTAAATCCACTTTTCCAGCAGGGTCGCCTTTGATATTCTTACCGGTTGTCGGGTTCTGCTGATGACCTGTCATACCTGTAATAGAGTTATCCAGAATGATAACCGTAGAATTTGACTGATTGTAAGCAATGTTGATAAGTCCCGTAACGCCTGAGTGCATAAAGGTTGAATCGCCTATAACACAGACTGTTTTATTTTCGGTTTCCCCCTGACCTGCCTTGTTGTAGCCGTGTATACCCGATACAGACGCACCCATACAAAGTGTCATATCCAGAGCGTTGAGTGGTGGCATAGACCCTAATGTATAACAGCCGATATCCCCCAGAACAGTGAGCTTGTTTTTAGCAAGTACATAATACATTCCACGATGAGGACAGCCTGCACACATCATAGGCGGTCTTACAGGAATATTGGTATCCAATGTGACACTTTCCTTATCCGCAAGGTCAAAAGCCTTAGCAATCGTTTTCTGTGAGAACTCTCCTAAAATGGAAAATTTCTCTTTGCCGACAGCATCAATGCCGATGACTTTACAGTGATTTTCAATAATGGGGTCAAGTTCTTCAATGACATAGACTTTGCTGACAGTTTCGGCAAAATCTTTAATCAGTTTTACGGGCAAAGGATTAACCATGCCAAGTTTCAGTACAGATACACTTTCTCCAAAAACTTCTTTAACATACTGATAAGAGGTTGATGAAGTAATGATACCAAAATTGTATGTACCGTCACCCTGTTCAACTTTGTTGAGGGGAGTTGTTTCGGCATATTCTGTCAGCTTTGCCGTTCTTTCTTCGACAAACGGATGTCGGGCAATAGCGTTGGCAGGTGCCATAATATATTTTCTCGGATTTTTGACATACTCTTTGGTGACTTCTGTTCTTTCACCCTTTGTT
>CACYDZ010000303.1 GCA_902773265.1 uncultured Ruminococcus sp. | reverse complement strand
GGGCTGCCGCCCTTTAAAATCCTGCTAAGGGGCTTTGCCCCTTAACCCCACCACTTTTGAAAAAGTGGACAAAACTTTTAATTGTCATAGCTGAACCTCAAATAAATAATCCGAGCGAAGCGAGCCTTGAAAGTTTTTTTGCTTACTTTTTTTTCAAAAAAAGTAAGTTTTGAAAAAGTGGACAAAATTTTTAATTGTCATAGCTGACACTTAGCAAAGATAAAAGCGTTTTCCAGACCTGAAATCTTAATCAAATTGCTAATTGCTAATTGCAAATTGCTAATTATTAATTGCCATAAACATTTTTTTCCCTTTGCTTTTCAGTAAGAAAAAGCATATTGCGGTTACTGTGATAAGATAGATAAAACATATGGCATAAGATATCCCTATATGGAAATCGGGCAACAGGGCAGGAAAGATGATGGCAAAGATAAACGGCAGACCTGTAATGAATATTGCCCCTAAAAGTGCCAGAAGAACACTTCCGCTTTGTTTGATGACAATAATTTCTGATGACCAGTCAAAACGGGGAAAGCGTAAATTTATCAGTACGCCGAGCATTCCGGAAAAGAATGAGGCAAGTGTCGGAATAAGAAAAATAAAGATAATATCTGTTGTATTGACATTGAATTTTATAGCAGATACGACTGTCAGAAAAATAATTCCGGGTAAGGTGATAATCGGAGCAACCAGCACTTTCGCCAGAAATATCTGCATATAGTCTATGGGTGAGCTTTGCAGTATCCAGAGTGTTTTCCCTTCCAGAGAAATACTCGGTGCAGTCACATCGTTCATAACAGCCATCAAAGCTATCGCACTGACGATGGAAACTTTCAGTACATTATCAAAATTTGGCAGATAGGTATAGACATCTTCAGGAATATTCACACCTTTACACAGCAGAAATATTCCCATAATCGTCATCATGATACTTCCCATACCGCTGTTAAGCACATAACCGGGCAATTTGAAGAAATAAACGATTTCTTTTTTTAACAAAGCCACAAGGACTTTATGCTGACGCAATGGTTTACGGACATAAGGCTTTTTGCGGACATTTTCTTTTGTCGTGATAATAGTGATAAATCTTTTGGAAATGAACAGCAGTACAGGTATCAATACGACAACACAGAACAATACAAACAGTACCATATAAATGATATTGCCCCGTGAGATTGCTACTGCGTACCAGTGAACAGGTAACAGATAGTTTTGGGTTGTCCAGAGTATCAAATCAAGAAATTCCTGCAGTGTCATGGATACACGGTCAATTACCAGCCATGTCACAGCAATTCCCAGCAACATAACGATACCGAAAACTGTCGAAAACGCATTTTTCTTAGGCACTTTAGAGGCGATTTTCCACAGCACATATCCTATTATGCACCCTAAAGCCGTTATAAATATCGGAACGATAAAAAAGGACAGCAGATAAAACAGAAATCCCAAAAACGATATTCCCACAAACGAAACATAAGCCAAAAATGACGGCAACATCACAATAATACTATACAGAAAATTCAGTGTATATAAGGTAAAAGCTCTGCCTGTTAGAATGATAGTCGGGCTTATCGGCATACTTAACAACAATTCATTATCCTGTGCTTCAAAAAGATAGGATTGTGAGGCAAAAATACTGCCCATAAGCGAAAAAATCACCGCTCCCGTAAATACCGCAAAAAAATAAACATCTGCCTGTCCCCCCACCGTAATCGCAACAACCATAAATGCTCCGAAAAAGAATGACAGCAATGCAAGAACAAAAAATATCATCACAATAATAATGACTGTTCCGAATGTGGAATGGTGTAGTTTTTTCAGATTGGTTTTTCCGCTGATAAAAGACAATGTTGAAGTCAGCATAGCCTGTAAGCTGACTTTTAAAATCTGCAAGGCGATAGAAAAAGATGTTTTAGTCATGATGTTCCTCTAATTCCAGAAAAACATTTTCAAGCGATGTATTTCCTTTGACTTCTTCGGTTGTTCCGCTGACGATGAGTTTTCCTTTTTGAATAATAGCAATTTTATCACAAAGTTTTTCCGCAACTTCAAGCACATGAGTGGAAAAAAAGATAGCTGCCCCTTCATTACATACTTTACGCATTTCCTTTTTGATTTCATGTGAGGCTTTCGGGTCAAGACCAACGAACGGTTCATCAAGCAGAATCAACTTTGGTTTGTGCATAAAAGCGGATATCAATGCCAATTTCTGTTTCATACCGTGGGAGTAACTGTTGATAGGTTGACCAAGATTTTCCATAATACCGAACATCTGTGCATAACGATGGATTTGCTCATCACGGAAAGTCTTTTCCATACGATAAATATCCGCAATAAAGTTGAGATATTTAATTCCCGTCATAAAGTTATACAAATCAGGATTGTCAGGCAAATAGGAAAGTCTTTCTTTACAGGCAAGCGGATTTTCTTTGACAGAAATATTATCAACCATAATTTCTCCCTCTTCAAACCTCAGCAGACCACAACAGCATTTGATGGTAGTAGTCTTGCCTGCCCCGTTGTGACCAATAAAGCCGTAAATTGTTCCAACAGGTATTTCCAGACTTACATCATCAACGGCAATTTTTTCTCCGTATTTTTTAGTAAGATGTGTAATTTTCAGCATGATGATATCTCCCACTTTTTTATTATCACGAATTATTGTTCATAACGGTAATATCTGTTTATATTATACAGTACCTAACTTTACTTTGCAATAATTTTTAATCATAAACAAAAAATTTCTGTTGAGAAAAACATCTGTCAAAAATTTCGGCATAAAAGAATAATTTACAGCAAGTTCATTCTTATTTCGGATAATTTGCTTGCTATTAACGGTATTTTATATTATAATTACAATGATATTTTATGGTTTAAGGGCTGTTGCCTTTGAAAATCTCCAAAAGGGCTTTTCCCCTTGCCCACCACTTTTTGAAAAAAGCGGATAAAAAATTTTTCTGAAAAATTTGCTTCTGCAAATTTTGTCAAAAAAAGGAGAGGTTTAATATGACCGATAAAAAAAATACCACCCGAAAAGGTGGTTCAGGAAAGATAATCGCATTCATTCTGGCATTGGTACTGATTTCAGGAACATTTTACACCGTATACTATCTGCTCAACAGAGGTAAGCGTGTAATGAACAACCGTTCTGAAACTTCTGCTACCACACAAACAACCGAACCTGCAACAGGTCATACTGTAAAAGAAACCATCATGCCAAAACTGGAAACTGATGACAAATCTGACGGTTATCTTGATGGTGCTATCTACATATGGCAGAACAAAGGATATGAGATATTCAAAGGTACCATCAACGATGCTCATACCTATGCCGACAGTATCAACAATTATAAAAAGCTGTTAGGTAAGAATTACAAAGTGTATAATATGGTTATCCCCAATGCAACGGAGATTTCTTTGCCTGAAAGATTAAGCAAAAAAATTTCTAATCTGCAAATGGAAAATATCAATGCTGTTATTCTGCATCTTTCTCCCGATGTCATTCCTGTCAATGCCTATGAAATGCTTGGACAACACCGCAACGATGAAACTTCACTTTACTATAACACAGATAAGCTCTGGACACAGTATGGTGCTTATTATGCTTATACAGCATTGACCAAGGTTCTGGATATCAAGCCGATACAACTTGATACTTTGACAGGCAGTACAGCCGATTATAAATTTCTGGGTTCTCATGTCAGAGCAACTGTTTCTAAAGAAACCAAAAACGGTAATCCGATGCTGATAAGCAATCCTGATACGGTAATTTACTATAATCTTCCCGATACTGCAACCGTGACCGCACTTATTCAGGGAGAAGAAACGCCTGTAACAATGCCTTATTACAGTTCTGAACTGACTGACGGTCTTGCTCCGTCCGATATCTATGCCACTAAAGATTGTGCATATACCGTTATCCGTAACGATGCCATACAAACCGGGAAAATTGCCGTTATCACAGATAAATACGGCTATGCACTGTCACCTTTCCTTTCTCGGAATTACAGCGAAGTTCATCTGATTGATATAGACAACTTCCAGAGAAATTTACAGACTTATCTTGAGGAAAATAAAATTACCAATGTTCTTTATCTCAATGGAATTATGTCAGCCAATTCTGTTTCCAAAACTGCTAAAACTGACTCGATGTTCCATTAATTCATCATTATACTCTAAACATCAAAATCAGAACAAACTTCTGAAAAAGTAAACTTGAAAGTTTTTGTCGGACTTTTTTCAAAAAGTTCGTGGGGTTCAGGGGCAACACCCCTGATAGGATTGTTAAGGACAACGCCCTTAACCTGTAATGAAAGGAGGAAAAAAGTTGCTTGGTACGGTTGCCGATATTTCTATATTAGGGAAAATTTCTCCCAAAGGTGTCTATACAGGCTACATTGTCAAATGCGTTGATAA
This sequence comes from uncultured Ruminococcus sp., assembly GCA_902773265.1. Lineage (GTDB taxonomy): Bacteria > Bacillota > Clostridia > Oscillospirales > Acutalibacteraceae > CAG-964. The sequence goes on along the minus strand of CACYDZ010000303.1, from coordinate 5,456 downwards.
AAAATACAGGCGTTCCAGTATTGTTATTTTTTCCTCTCAGGAATTGAGTGATACTGTTCACTGTATGATTATTGCTACTACACAACTGAATAACAATATTAAATTTATTGCTGCACCCATTGGCGAAATCTACTACGAACCCGAAATCAAAGACCTCCTAAAAGAAGTGAGAAATGTTCGGTATCATCGCCTGAGTTGTCTGTATGAAAAATCATGTGGAGCGATTGTATTCCACAATTTTAAAGATGGTGTGAAAGTACTGTTGGTCAAGAACAAAAACGGTAAATACTGGAGTTTTCCCAAAGGGCATATGGAGAAAGGCGAAAGTGAACATCAGACCGCTGCTCGTGAAATTAAAGAAGAAACAGGGTTAACCGTCTTTTTCTATGACAATTACCGACAAACCAGTGATTATATTCCTTTCGGCAAAATCCGAAAAAGAGTGGTCTTCTTTCTGGCAGAGGCAAAATGTCCGAATGTCAGAATACAGCGTTCCGAAATTGATACTTATACATGGGTATCCTTTCAGCAGGCACAGACAATGTGTCGCTATGAAAATGATATCCGAGTGCTGAAAAAAGCCGAAAGTATGCTCAATACTCCTAACAAAAAATTGGTAAGAAAAAATCCTGCTCAGTAAACGGTAGAGTTGCTGAACAGGATTTTTTTAATTTGTTGTCTGAGTGGTTGAAATGCAAATCATTATGTCAAAATTTGCTTACGCAAATTTTGGATTTTCTTGGGGAGTTAAAGGGCTGCCACCCTTTAAAATCCTGCTAAGGGGTTGTCACCCCTTAACCCTGCCCACTTTTTGAAAAAAGTGGACAAAAACTTTTACTTGTCACCGCCATAGGTTGTTTTTCATCAAACAATCTTCAACCGCTAAGCGGAAAACAATTACGCACTGCCAATCCTTTTTTAACTGCCGGTACGCATATAAGGACGCATATTTGCTGCCATTGTGGAAAGAGGGTGTGACTGGAGATATACTTTACCGGGTCCTGTAAGAACGGTATTGAAAAGTCCTTCACCGCCAAGAAAAATATTCTTTGCTCCTTTAATACGCTGTATTTCCATAGTACAGGTTTCTTCAATCGCCGCTACATTACCTGTGTCAACAATAATCTGCTGTCCCTTTTGGAGTGTGTACTCTTTACAATAACCATCAATCTCAATAAACGCCTTACCGTTACCTGAAATTTTCTGCATGATAAATCCTTCACCGCCGAAAAATCCTGCACCAAGATTTTTGTTAAGGAATATCGACAAATCCACACCCATCGAACTGGCAAGAAATCCTGTTTTCTGTACGATAATTCCTTTGGAAGGTGTAATGTCAAATGCCAGAATTGTACCTGCGTATGTGGAAGCAATCGTGATAAATCCATCTCCGTCTTGTGCGGTATAAATATTCTGGAACGCATTTTCACCGCTGAACATTTTTGAAAAAGCCTTTCCTATACCGCCGGCTTTGGTTTCCATTTTAAGGTTGGGTGACATCCAGACCATACCGCCATTTTGTGTGATAATTGACTCACCATTAGCTAATGCTACCTCCAGAATAGGGAACATTCCGCCTTCAATGTTGTACTGCATAAAATACCTCCTGAGAAAATTAATAATAATACCTAAAGTATTTAATATGATTATAACATAATTATGATTTATTGACAAGTCCATTCAACAAAATTATGAAGTTATTTTTTTCCACGCTTCCTCATCAAACACAAGATTTCTGAAATAATATTTTTTATCTTCCTCAGTAATCGTGCGGATAATCCGACAAGGATTTCCTGCCACGATACTGTTATCAGGAATATCCTTGTTCACAATACTTCCTGCACCGACAACACAATTATCCCCTATCGTAATACCCGGCAAAATCACACTGTTACCGCCTACCCATACATTATTCCCGATTTTTATGGGTATACCATATTCATAACCAAGTTTTCTTGGTGTCGGGTGTACCGGGTGACCTGCCGTATAAACTGCCACATTTGGTGCAAACAGTACATTGTCACCGATTTCCACTTTCGCCACATCAAGAATAATACAATTATAGTTCGTGTAAAAATTATCCCCCACAAAAATATTTTTTCCGTAATCACAATAAAACGGTTGTGTCAGACAAATATTTTTTCCGCATTTTCCCAACATTTGTCTGGTAAGTTTATCCAATGTTTCCTTATCACAACAATCTGTCCGGTTGAATGCCTGTACAATTTTTCTGTTTTCCAGCAACTGTGAAAATACTTTCTCATCAGTAATATATGCCATACTCTTATCTCTTCTTGTACAATTATCCATTTGAAACTCTCCTCTCTTTGCCTTTCATTATAACAAATGCGATAAAGATATTCCAGCACTCAACAGAAATTTGCCGAAAAAATCAGTTTTCCTCATGAAATTATAAGCAAATTGTAAAATCAACTGATGAGTGTTGAATTTAGCGTCATCTTATGCTATGATAGATACAAACTTATAGGATAAGGAGGATTTTTATGAAAAAAGCAACCCGAAAACTGACCGCTTTAATTCTGACTTTTATGCTGGTCTGTTCTGTAACCGTTTTCAGTGTATATGCTGACCCTGATGATACCACAACTTCTTACAATGATAATACTGTTTCCAATGGTGGCGGAGATAATCCTCCCGTTGACTCTGAACCTTATGTTCCGTCTGTGGTTGACCCTGAACCTTATGTTCCGTCTGTGGTTGACCCTGAACCTGTAACACCGTCCCATAATGATGAGCCTGTCAGTGTTCCCGACATCTCCTACGATGACGGTCAAGGGAATTATACTCCGGAACCTCCCTATTCTTACGATGACGGCAGTAATCAACAGGAACCCCCTCAGAATAACCCTGAACCAACCATCAATTATGATGCAGATTACTACAATAATATGTATGGCGGTAATGTTATCGACTATGACATCAACAGCGATTTCAATGACGACTATCAGAATGCTATTGTTGACAATTATAATCCGGGTATGTCATTTGAAGAATTTGAAATGGCTACCGACTATCAGTCCGCTACCGCCGCCGTTGATAAAACGGTAGATATGTATAACAGTAACGGCAGTATCAGAGAACAGAACCTTTCTAAAAAAGACTGGCAGGAAATCAGCCTCAGTTTTGATAAAGGCAATGCAAACGGTACAGGGGATTTCAGTTTCATTAAAAACAACAATTCTGACCAGGACAGTAATTTTTCCATTCTGTTTTTTATTGTTGGTATACTTTTCATTCTGACCGCTGTTTCCATTGTTCTTTATATGATTATCAGCTCTGTCAGACGCAGGAAAAAACTGAACACTCCCTCTCAAAATTAACGGTTTACTTTGTTCAGATTGTTTATCTGAAGTTTTGTCTGTTTTTTGTAAAAAATAAAAAAAGACGGTGAACAGGACTGAAATCCTGTTCACCGTTTCTTTTTATGATGATTATTTAACGGTTACTGTACAACTTGCCGTCAAGCCATTGTGAGTAGTAACGGTGATAACGGAAGTACCTGATTTCTGGGCAACAATCTTGCCGGTGCTGTATACTCTGACAACATCAGGATTACTGCTGGTCCATTTATAAGAGGTTGCGGAATTAGGAGAAAGTGTTTTCTTAAAAGTATAATTGGAATTGACTTTGAGGTTCAGTGTTTCCTTATCGAGTGTAATACTTTCGGGAGCTTTCTTTATGGTGACTTTACAAGTTGCGGTCTTACCGTTTTCGGTAGTTGCGGTAATGGTAACCGTACCTGCTTTCTTTGCTGTAACAACACCATCGGCACTGACGACAGCAAGTTTCTTATCACTTGTTTTCCATTTTACTGTCTGAGGAGCGTCTGACGGAGAAACAGTTGCCTTGAGTGTGTATTTCTGACCAACGCCTACATTGACAGCTGTCTTGTTAAGTTCCACGCTGTCAGCTGCCTGAGTAACGGTAATTGTACAGAAAGTTTCATAATCCATATACTTTTCAGAGGACGACCTCAAGGATATTATAGCTGTACCAACACCAACAGCAGTAACATTACCGTTTTCATCAACAACAGCAACATCAGGGTTCTTACTTGTCCACGAAACGATATTCAGACTGTCTTCATATCCCACATACGGTACGGAATGATAAGTCAGCTGTACTGTTTCACCTGTTGTCATTTTCTTTTCTTTTTCGTCCAGTTCAGCCCAGTTTATATTATTGTAATATGCCGTTGCCTTGTTGAAATAGAAGTTGCCTATGAGTGAAATCTTTACATTTTCTTTCCAGCGTTCATAACTGCCTGAATAATATACACTTTCTATATTCTTACAGTTATAGAATGCGTAAGGCTTTACTTCAACTCTGTCTGTCCAATGGAAATTGACAGAGGTAAGTGCGGTACAGCCCGCAAATGCCATCGGTTCAATCGTCAAGACTTCATCAATATTTTCACCGGCAATAATGGTTACATAGGAGAGATTCTTACAGCCGTAAAAAGCATAGCTGCCTACTTTTATCGTTTCCACACTGTTGACATAGTTCAAACTACGGCAACCCCAGAAAGCATAAGGACTTACTTCTTTTACCTTGTAAAGCATGATATCCTGTAATGCACAACAGTCTTTGAAAGCTGCCACACCGACATACTGTAAATCATACATCAATGCAAAATTGGTCAAGGATTTACAGCCTTCAAAAGCACGATTGCCTATTTTTGTAACGCCGTAACCGCCTTCAATATTTTCCAGTGCTGTACAGTTACGGAATGCACCGTTACCGATAGTAACAATGCTGTCAGGAATAACAACCGTCTGCATAGTTCTGTTACACTTGAAAGTACAATCTCCAACAGCCACAACAGGTTTATCATCGATATACGCAGGAACCTCTACGGTAGCATCTTTTCCACTGTACTTCAGCACCATAACACAGTCATCTGTCTCCAGATAAGACCAATCTCCAAATAACTGCTCATCAGGAGTAACAATCGGTTCATCTTCAGGAATTTCAGGGTCATCAAGAACATCCACTACAATTTGTTCAGACGGAGTTTCTTCTTCAGCCGATACGGAAATGGCTGTTGTCATTACGGCACTCTGTATCATAACTGCCGAAAGAAAAATTGCCAGTGCTTTTTTGGATAGTTTCATATTATCACCTCATAAAAATTGATATTGTCTGCTGTCATCAATGAACAACAATCAAACAATATTGATTATAACATAAACCGCAGATTTTTTCATTATACTTAAACTAAAAATTTTTCCTGAAATTTTGTTAGTTATTTCTAAAATCAGTATAATATAGGAAATTATATGTCTGAAATTGGAAGTCAAGTAATGATTGTCAAAATTTGCTTACGCAAATTTTGGATTTTCATGGGGAGTTTAAGGGCTTTGCCCTTAAAAATCCCACGAGGGGCTTTGCCCCTCGACCCCACAACTTTTTGAAAAAAGTTGACAAAAACTTTT
>CACYDZ010000302.1 GCA_902773265.1 uncultured Ruminococcus sp. | reverse complement strand
TTTCGTTTGACTACGCCCTCAGCGACCCATTTGACAACTTGTTTCTTACCTGACTCTCAGCACCACAGGTTCTCTGTAAAGGCATGATTGCCGTTATCTTCGCTTCATCGGTTTATCTTATTAAAAGCTGATATTGATTTTATCATGTTCTTTCAGATTTGTCAATATTTGTTTCAGAAATTTTCGTTGCTGATTGATGATAAAAAATTGCCCATATGAGGGCAATTTTTCGGGTTAAAGAGTTATTGTACAGAGAGATACTCTCAGCAATATGATTTCAGGAAGTGGTTTGATGGCAAGACCAATCAAAGAAGGTCTGGACTACTTTCCTCACGACTGTATTCCCGACCACCGTTTAGAGCTGATAGAAGCAGAATTTGGTTTGACAGGATATGCAGTTGTCCTCAAGCTCTATGAGAGGATATTCGTAGAGAAAGGTTACTTTTGTGAATGGACAACCGACATGGTGTTAATGTTTACACATAAAAACAGTGTTGATGGTAATGTTGTGTCGGAAATAGTGAAGGCAAGTCTTAGACGGGGTATTTTTGACAGTCGGTTATATGAGAAATACAGTATTCTGACCTCAGCAGATATACAGGAAACTTATCTCAAAGTCACCGAAAGAAGAAAACAAGTTTTTCTTTTTGAAGAATACCTCTTGCTTGACTGTACCCATTTTGCAGATAATGTGGTCATTAACTCGGTTAATGCTGACATTAATGCAGGAAAATGCAGACGGAAATCCACAAAGGAAAAGAAAGGAAAGTAAAGGAAAAGAAAGGAAAGTAAAGGAAAAGAAAGGAAAAAACAGACAGGCAATATCCATGCTATTAAGAAATAGCTCAAAGTACAGATTTTCAGAGAATGTGGCAAAACAACAACTTTACTTGAAAATAAAGATTGATGAGTATATTTCTCTTACAGATACAGGAACATTTTTCTGATAATGGCATATGATGTAACAGACAAGCCCATTTAACAGAAAAGTGGGAAACGATTCAGAGGTGAAAAAAATGAATGAAATTGAAAGACTTATTAACATTGCCGTAAAGCAGGTAGGTAACAGTGCAGAAAAGTATCGTAACTGGTACTACGGCTATAATGCAATGGGTGTTGCATGGTGTGCGGTGTTTGTAAGCTGGTGTTTTGACAAGGCTGGCATCGGCATGATAAAAACTGATGGTGCAGGGTGTTTTGCCCGTGAAGGAAACGGTGAATATGGCACATGGTATGAGAGTGAATTTTCTAATGCTTCAACCACACCAAAGGTCGGTGACATTGTAACTTTCGTATGGAACTATTCAGGCAGATATGACAATCAGGATAAATATTACAGTGACCATGTAGGTATTGTCTATGCAGTTGACAGTAACTATATTTACACAGTCGAAGGTAATGCAGGAGCTGACAATGATACCAGTACAGTCAAATACAAATCTTATAGCAGGACAAACGGGGCAATCAACGGTTATTTCAGACCGAACTACAAAGTAACAGAAAAAGGGGAAGAAGAGATGAATTTCAGGCAGGGCGATAAAAGTGACGGTGTGCTGGCATATAAAGCGTTATTGTTGCTGGCGAAGGATTACAACATCATCAAAACTAAAGTAGACAATTCCAATAGTTTCGGCAAAGGTACTTATGAAGCAACGATAGAAGTACAGAAGCTGTTCAATTTAGAGGTTGACGGTATTGCAGGAAAACAGACGATTTCTGCGTTAAGCAGTGTAGTTCACGGGAAAGCTGTCACATCAACAAAAGGTCACAACAGGATTATTGATGACCTGAGTAAAAAATTAGAAGAAATGAAAGTGTGAGGAAAGTGCATAAAGAAACTCTCTTACATACCGTTATGGCAACGGCACTGGGAACATTCTTAGCTTATCTGAGTAATCTTGCGGTGCCGATGGTGGTATTGATTGTGGTTATGGTTGTGGATTATGGGACAGGTATGCTGGGTGCGTGGTTCAGAAATCAGCTTAACAGTCGTAAAGGTATTCTGGGCATTTTGAAAAAAACAGCATATTTTGCATTGGTGGTTGTCGGCATGGTAGTAGATTACATTCTGAGTTCGGCTCTTGTGAAAGTGAATGTCAGTCTGCCCATCGGCAACTGTATAGGAATTATAGTGGTTGTCTGGCTGATTATCAACGAGATTATTTCTATTTTAGAAAATCTTTTGACAATAGGTATACCTTTGCCGAAATTTTTACAGGAAATTGTGGGTCATCTCAAAGATAACTTTGACAATACAGATAAATAATCTTATGAGTTGACAACATCTGTGTAAACAGATGTTGTACGGATTTTTCAGTCGATGAAAGGGTATTGCCCTTTAAAACCCTACAAGGGACTGCCTGCTTTTTGCAAAAAGTGGACAAAAACTTTTTATGGTTCTGCCGATGCCCGGCAGAACCATCCGAATGAAGTGAGATGAAAAAATTTTTGGGGTTCAGAGTCAATGTGGAAAACAAAAAAATAATTGCAAATTGCAGAAGTATGATGTATAATATAGCAGAGATAAAACAGGGGAGCTTGTTGTGACAGGCTGAGAGGAAGGAACTCACCTTCGACCCTATAACCTGATGTGGATAATGCCACCGTAGGGAGTAATGATTACTCTTGTACAGGGGAATACCGCATGAGGTATTCTCCTGTTTTGTTTTGACTATCTTTTGAAAAAGGAGGGCAGCGGATAATCCACAATATGTGGCGGACTGAGAGGGAGCACTCTGAGTTTTGTAATACAGCGATGGGAAGCCGTGTTCCGGCGTGAGAGGATACCAGTAAGTATCGACCGAACTTTTATACAGTAAGGGTTACTGTATGTGTTTCGGAAATGTCGCTGTAAAAGGCCGTTTCCTGATTTTATTTCAAAGGAGTTTTTTATTATGCAGTCAAATACGAAAAAATTAGCGGCAGCAGGAATTTTCTGTGCGTTGGCAGTAGTCGGCAGTATGTTTTCCTTTCCTGTATTCGGAAGTAAATGTGCTCCTGTACAACATATGGTCAATATTCTCTGTGCGGTATTGTTAGGACCTTTTTACGGTGTAGGTGTGGCATTTGTAGCATCATTAATCCGTAATATATTCGGTCTGGGCAGTCTGATGGCTTTTCCCGGAAGTATGTTCGGTGCGTTATTGTGCGGTATTGTGTACCACAAAAGCAAGAACATTCTTGCTACACTTTGTGGTGAAGTATTCGGTACGGCGGTACTGGGCGGATTATGTGCTTATCCTGTAGCGGTATTGCTGATGGGTCAGAATACACAGGATATTGCTTTTTATGCGTATATTATTCCTTTCCTGATTTCCACAGTTGTCGGTGCGGTGATTTCAGCGGTACTGATTTACAGTATTAAAAAGTCAGGTGTCTTGCAGAAAATGCAGACTTCTTTAAGTCATTGACAGAACAGGAGTAATGTTATGTTTAAGGAAATATTTGATAATGTCAAAAACAAAAAGCCGTTAATTCATAATATCACCAACTATGTAACGGTGAATGACTGTGCCAATATTCTGTTAGCCTGTGGAGGTTCACCCATTATGGCGGACGACAAAGACGAAGTGGAGGAAATTACGGCTGTCTGTAACGGACTGAATATCAATATCGGTACACTCAACAAAAGAACGATAGAAGCTATGCTTATCGCAGGAAAAAAAGCCAACGAACTTGGTCACCCTGTCTTACTTGACCCCGTAGGTGCAGGTGCATCAAAATTAAGAACAGAAACCGCTTTTGCTTTATTGAAGAATATTCGTTTTTCGGTTATTCGTGGCAATATTTCCGAAATCAAGACACTGTATTCAGGCAACGGTACAACCAAAGGGGTTGACGCTGATATTTCAGACAGTGTGACGAAAGATACACTGGACAGTGCGGTTGCTTTTGCCAAATCGTTTGCCGAAATGAATAACACAATCGTAGCCATTACGGGAGCGATTGACATTGTTACGGACGGCAGAAAAGCCTTTTGTATTTATAACGGCAATCCGATGATGTCGCTGATTACAGGAACAGGCTGTCAGCTTTCGGCGATGACGAGTGCTTTTGTCACGGCAAATCCTGACAAACCGCTTGAAGCTACGGCAACAGCCGTCATGGCTATGGGACTTGCGGGAGAAATCGCTTATCAAAGGCTGAATGAACTTGACGGTAATTCTACTTATCGAAATTATATTATTGATGCAATTTACCGCATGACACCCGAACAACTGGAGAAAGGGGCAAAATATGAATTGCGATAAAGGAAGTATGTTGCTCTATGCGGTGACCGACCGTGCATGGATTGGCAGACAGAATTTATATGAACAGGTGGAATGTGCCTTGAAAGGCGGTGTTACCTGTGTACAGCTGAGGGAAAAAGAATTAAACGATGAAGATTTCTTGCAGGAGGCTTTCCGGCTTTCCGCTTTGTGCCGGAAATACAATGTACCGTTTCTGATTAACGATAATATCGAAATTGCTGTAAAGTGCAATGCGAATGGCGTTCATGTCGGTCAGGAAGATATGACAGCAAAGGAAGTCAGAAAAATTCTTGGAGAGAATAAGATTATCGGTGTATCTGTACATTCTGTTGAAGAAGCACTGGAGGCAGTCGAAAACGGTGCGGATTATCTGGGGGTAGGGGCAATGTTTTCGACTTCTACGAAAACAGATGTTGATGTGTTGCCGACAGATACACTCAAAGCAATTTGTCATGCTGTCAGTATTCCGGTAGTGGCGATTGGTGGCATTAATAAAGCCAATATTTCTCAATTAAGCAGAACAGGTGTCGATGGTGTAGCTTTGGTAAGTGCGATTTTCGGTGCGGAAGATATCGAAAAAGAGTGTCGGTTACTGTATAAACTCACAAAAGACATGGTGAACACATGAATTTCAGATATGCTGTATTTGATTTTGACGGAACTTTGTTTGATTCCATGTTCATATGGGATACTGTGGGAGAGTTGTATTTAAAATCCATAGGAAAAGAACCTGAACCCTTTTTGCGTGATAAAATCCGTACATTTTCTCTGAAACAGTCTGCACAGTACTTTCAACAGAAATACCATATCGCTTTATCCGAAAAAGAAATTGCTGACGGCATTAATAAAATCATCGAAGATTTTTATTTTGATGAGGTACAACCTAAAAGCAATGTCATAAACTTTCTGCACATTCTGAAACAGGCAGGTTTCAGAATGTGCATAGCTACGGCAACTGACCGTTATTTAATCGAAAAAGCATTAGAGCGTTGCAGTATGGAAAATTTTTTTGAAAAGATTTTTACTTGCGGTGAAGTCGGTTACGGAAAAGATACTCCCATGATTTTTCGCAAAGCCATAGAATATTTCCCGTCAACAAGAGAAAACACGCTGATTTTTGAAGATGCTTTTCATGCCCTGCAAAGTGCAAAGCAGGATAATTTTATTACTGTCGGCGTTTATGACGAGAGCGAACCAAATCAAATCGGGGTCAGAAAGATGTCGGATTATTTTTTGACTTCTTTTGACATTAATGAGGTCAAGGGCTTTGCCCTTGACAATCCCACAAGGGGCATTGCCCCTTGACCCCACAAACTTTTTGAAAAAAGTTTGACAAAAACTTTTCCGGCTCACTTCGTTCGGGATTTTTATGGAGTTTCGGCGGTGAAACTTGAAAGTTTTTTGTCCACTTTTTTTCAAAAAAGTGGGCAGGATTTTTAAGGGCGGCAGCCCTTAAATCAGGGGTTCGGGGAAAAACTCCCCGATTGCAGGAAAGGAGTAACGACCTATGAAATTAAAAACAGCATTGACCATCGCAGGAAGTGATTGCAGTGGAGGTGCAGGTATTCAGGCGGATTTGAAAACAATGACCATGAACGGTGTCTATGCAATGAGCGTCATCACCGCACTCACCGCACAGAATACAATGGGCGTGTATTCTGTTATGGAAAGTACACCGCTGTTCCTGAAACAACAGATTGACGCTGTATTTACGGATATATACCCTGATGCTGTAAAAATCGGCATGGTGTCTTCTTGTGAACTGATTGAAGTAATTGCTGAACGGCTGTCTTTTTACAAAGCGAAAAATATTGTCGTTGACCCCGTTATGGTGGCAACATCAGGTTCCGCTTTGATGAAAAACGATGCTGTCACTACACTTACCGAAAAACTTTTTCCGTTGGCAACCGTCATCACTCCGAATATTCCCGAAGCTGAAATTCTTTCGGGTATGACCATCATTACAGAAAAAGATATGATAAGTGCAGTAGAAAAAATCAGTTCATTATATCATTGTGCCACATTACTTAAAGGCGGTCACAATGTCAATGAAGCAACAGATTTTCTTTATGCTGACGGTGAACTCTTCCGTTTTGACGGCAGACGCATAGATAATCCCAATACGCATGGAACAGGCTGTACATTATCCAGTGCCATAGCCTCCAATTTAGCCAAAGGGGATACTCTGTCGCAGGCGGTACAGAAAGCAAAAGTGTATATATCGGAGGCTTTATCAGTTATGTTGGATTTAGGAAAAGGTTCAGGCCCTCTCCATCATGGTTTTATGCTGAACGCTTATCCTGATGAATAAATACTACTATCTTTTGAAAGGATTTGTGAACCAATGAGAAATTACACAACACAGATGGACGCAGCAAAACAGGGAATTATTACCGAAGAAATGAAAGCTGTGGCGGAAAAGGAATATCGTACACCTGAAGAAATTCGGGATTTGGTGGCTAAAGGACAGGTAGCTATCTGTGCCAACAAACTGCATACCTGTATTGACCCTAACGGTGTCGGTTCTATGTTAAGAACGAAAATCAATGTCAATCTTGGTGTTTCCAGAGATTGTAAGGATTATGATGTGGAAATGCAGAAAGTCATGACAGCGGTCAATATGGGTGCGGAGGCAATTATGGATTTGTCGTCACACGGCAATACACAGCCATTCCGCCGTAAGCTGACTGCGGAATGTCCTGCTATGATTGGTACTGTTCCCGTATATGACAGTGTTATTCACTATCAGCGTGATTTGGCAACATTGAGTGCTAAGGATTTTATTGATGTTGTCCGTCTGCACGCACAGGACGGTGTGGATTTCGTCACATTACACTGCGGTATCACCAGAAAAACGATTGACCAAATCCGTAAACATAAAAGAAAAATGAATATTGTTTCTCGTGGTGGTTCTTTGGTGTTTGCGTGGATGAGTATGACGGGAGAAGAAAATCCTTTCTATGAATATTTTGATGAAATTCTGGAAATCTGTCGGGAATATGATGTGACGATATCGTTAGGGGACGCTTGCCGTCCGGGTTGTCTGGCTGATGCAAGTGATGTCTGTCAGATAGAGGAGTTAGTTCGTCTGGGCGAGCTGACAAAAAGAGCATGGGCTAAAGATGTTCAGGTAATGGTTGAAGGTCCCGGTCATATGCCCCTTGACCAGATTGAAGCCAATATGAAAATTCAGCAGACTATCTGTATGGGAGCTCCGTTCTATGTACTCGGGCCTCTGGTAACGGATATCGCTCCCGGATATGACCATATTACTTCAGCTATCGGCGGTGCAGTTGCGGCTATGTCAGGTGCGGCTTTTCTGTGCTATGTCACGCCTGCCGAACATCTTGCTTTACCGAATGTTGAAGATGTCAAGCAAGGAATTATTGCTTCCCGTATTGCGGCACACGCTGCGGATATTGCCAAAAAAATTCCTCATGCAAGAGATTTGGACGACCAGATGGCTGATGCAAGACGCACTTTTGACTGGAATAAACAGTGGGAATGTTCCATTGACCCCGAAACCGCTAAATCTATCCGTGACAGCCGAAGTCCTGAACATGATGATACCTGTTCCATGTGCGGTAAATTCTGTGCGGTAAGAAGTATGAACAAGGCTCTTGCTGGAGAATATATTGACATTCTGTAATTTCTCACCTACTTTTTTTGAAAAAAAGTGGGCAAAAAAACTTTTAAGTCTCGCTTCGCTCGGATTGTTTATCTAAGGTTCAGCGGTGACAATTAAAAGTTTTTGTCAACTTTTTTCAAAACCTACTTTTTTTGAAAAAAAAGTAGGCAAAAAAACTTTCAAGTCTCGCTTCGCTCGGATTGTTTATCT
>CACYDZ010000301.1 GCA_902773265.1 uncultured Ruminococcus sp. | reverse complement strand
TTGTCATAGCTGAAAGTTTGCTGAATAAATCGAGCGAAGCGAGCCTTGAAAGTTTTTTTGCTTACTTTTTTTTCAAAAAAAGTAAGTCAGCACTTGCTTTTTGGTTATTCGTTTTTCATAGAAAGTTTTTCAGTTCGTCAATGAACTGTTGTTCAAGAGCTATCAGTTTTTCCGCCAATGCCCGACTTTCACTGCTGGCAAGAGAGTGTTCATTCATACAGGCACTGACGGTTTTGATACCCATATTACAGCCGTCCATCATAATTTCGGCGGCTTTCTTGGTATCATTGTCAGTACCGAGCATTTTGACTTCGGTAGAAATAAAACTCATCACTTTAGCCATAGGGGAAGGGTCTTTTTCATCATAACCGCAGTCGTTGAGCAGTTGATGACATTCATCACCTATTTTAATATGGCGGTCATTAAAATCTCTGATGAGTGTTTTCAGTTTCTGGTCATCGAGCAGTCCCATAACCTGTTCCATGCTGTCCGTAGCATTCTTACAGCCTGAATTACATGCTTTTAACAAAGTAATGGTATCATTATTCATAAAAAATTCACTCCTTTATTATAATTATTTCCATAATCAATAATTTTATTCTGAGATATTTCAATTTAAGAACAAATGTATTATAATGACTAAAATATTATTTTCAATTTACGATAAGAAAGGAAGTTGTTATCAGATGTCTACAAATCCCCACAAAGGGCATAGAGATAGAGTGAAGCAGAAATTTTTGAAAAACGGAACAGATGTCATGGAAAAGCATGAAATTTTGGAACTGATGTTATTTTACTCTATTCCACAGCGTGACACTAATCCAATAGCTCATGAACTGCTGGATAAATTCGGGTCAATATCTTCATTGATTGATTCACCGACAGATATTTTAAGACAGGCAAAATTGAGTGAAAGCACGATTGTTTATCTCAAAATGATACCTGAACTGTGTCGTTTATATATTCAGGAAAGAGAAGAAAGGCGAATGGGAGATTTTGATATTGAAGTGATAGCGGATATCATGGGAGCAAAATTTATAGGGAGAACTGAGGAAGCTGTCGGGTTAATGTTGTTTGACAGTGCCAGACGGAAATTATTTTATGACATTGTCAATCACGGTTCGATAGGTTCTTGTGATATGTATTCCAGAAAAATGATGGAACTTGCCGTTTCCAACAAAGCCAGCTATGCCATAATTGCTCACAATCACCCGAGTTCTTCTTTATTACCGTCAAAGGAAGACCTTATTGCCACAAATACGCTGATGACATCTTTTTCCATGGTAGGGGTAAAATTGGAAGACCATCTGATATTTGCTGACAGAAAGTATTTATCCCTCAGAACATCAGGATTTTTTCGTTTCTGAATAATTTCGTGGAGGAATTTTTGGCTATGAATTTCAAATTACATTCTGATTATAGACCGACAGGCGACCAGCCCGAAGCGATTGAAACGATTTGTCATTCGATAGAAGACGGAAACAGAGAACAGACCTTGCTGGGAGTTACAGGTTCAGGAAAGACTTTTACTATGGCAAATATCATTGCCAGAGAAAACCGTCCCACCTTGATATTAGCTCACAATAAAACTTTAGCCAGTCAGTTATGTAGTGAATTCAGGACATTTTTTCCTGAAAATGCGGTAGAATATTTTGTATCTTACTATGATTACTACCAACCCGAAGCCTATGTTGCCCAGACGGATACCTATATTGAAAAAGACAGTTCGATTAATGACGAAATAGAAAAACTCAGACATAGTGCTACATTGGCACTATCTGAACGGAGAGATGTTATTATCGTAGCCAGTGTATCGTGTATTTATACATTGGGTGACCCGATTGATTACCGTAAGATGGTTATTTCTCTGAGACCGAACATAGAGAAATCCAGAGAAGAACTTTTAGAAAAACTTGTCGAATTGCAGTATGAACGCAACGATATCAATTTTACCAGAAACAAGTTCCGTGTAAAAGGTGATACCGTAGAGATATTCCCTGCTTACAGTGAAAGCACAGCGGTAAGGGTAGAATTTTTCGGTGATGAGATAGACCGCATTGTTGAACTAAATGCTCTTACTGGAGAAATTATCAGTGAGCTGAAACATATAGCTATTTATCCTGCCTCACATTATATTGTACCGCCTGAAAAAATTGAAAAAGCGATTACGGAACTGGAAGAAGAACTTTCGGTAAGGCTGGAATATTTCCGTAAACAGGGAAAACTCTTAGAAGCACAGCGAATAGAAGAACGCACACGACACGATATAGAAATGTTGCGGGAAATTGGTTTTTGCAGTGGGATAGAGAATTATTCGAGAGTACTTGCAGGAAGAGAGGCAGGAGCAACTCCCTACACGCTTTTAGATTATTTCCCCGAAGATTTTTTGTTGTTTATTGATGAATCCCATGTCACCTTACCACAGGTGAGGGGAATGTATGCAGGCGACAGGGCAAGAAAAGAAAATCTTGTCAATTACGGTTTCCGTTTACCGTCCGCACTGGATAACCGCCCTTTGAATTTTGACGAATTTTACCATAAAATCAATCAGGTTGTTTTTGTGAGTGCAACTCCCGGAAATTTTGAGAAAGAACATTCCAAAGTGATTGCCGAACAAGTCATCAGACCGACAGGACTTTTAGACCCTGAAATTTTTGTCAGACCGTCCGAAGGACAGATAGATGACCTTGTTACCGAAATCAACTGCAGAACCGCTAAAAAAGAAAGAGTATTGATTACTACACTCACGAAAAAAATGGCGGAAGATTTGACAGATTATCTGAAAGAAATGGATATCAAAGTGCGTTATATGCACCATGATATAGACACGGTAGAACGAATGAAAATCATCAGAGAACTGCGTTTAGGGGAATTTGATGTACTTGTTGGTATTAACCTGCTCAGAGAGGGATTGGATATTCCCGAAGTATCGTTGGTTGCCATACTGGATGCAGACAAGGCAGGTTTTCTGCGAAGTGAACGCTCATTAATTCAGACAATCGGGCGGGCTGCCCGAAATGTCAACGGACAGGTTATCATGTATGCGGATATTGTCACAGAACAGATGGAGAAAGCCATCACAGAAACGGAACGCCGAAGAAAAATTCAAGATGACTACAATAAAGCCCATAACATTATTCCAAAGACCATTACCAAGAAAGTTTCAGAAATACTGGAAATATCCATCAACAGCGGAGAAAATACTGTTGACAGTAAAGGCAAGCGTCTGACCAGAGAAGAAAAACAGAGATTAATCGACAAACTTACCAAAGAAATGCAAAACGCAGCGAAGTTACTTGAGTTTGAATATGCAGCACATTTAAGAGATAAAATCAGACAGCTGAAAGGGTAAATAGAGAAGCAACTGATAGCTGTGACAATTAAAAGTTTTTGTCAACTTTTTTCAAACTTACTTTTTTTGAAAAAAAGTAAAAGGCATAGCCTTTTTCAGCAGTCAAAATCGCTCGTAGCGATTTTGGGCAACACCTTTAACTTTGCTAAGTGTTGGCGGTGACAATTAAAAGTTTTTG
>CACYDZ010000300.1 GCA_902773265.1 uncultured Ruminococcus sp. | reverse complement strand
CTGCCGCCCCTTGACCCTGCCAACTTTTTGAAAAAAGTTGACAAAAACTTTTATAGCTCACTTCGTTCGGAATAACAGAATTAAGTTGATGACATTGAATCAGACACAATCCCGAAGTCAGGCGAATATATTGATTTTATCCGTATCAGGATTTCGGACAAAATAATTATCTTTGGTGGCTGTACATTCGGGAAGCTGTAAATTCTGTTCAAAATCGGGTGTGTGTATCTGTAATAATTGTTCTGTTGTTATGGCAAAGTAAGAGTAGTCTATTCCTTGCTGTACATATTCTACCCAGCCTGTATCACGGTGAGTGATTTCCAACACAGGGTCGCCCCATGTAATGTCGGTATAATACCAGTCACCGTCAAGTTGAATAATATTCCAGCAATGATTTTCACCGTACACATAACCACATTTTATCCCCTGTAAGTTCATCAGATACTGATATGCCTGCACATATCCACGACATATGGCACGGTGATTTAAAAATACACCGCTGATATTCCAGCATGATATGGTTTCTTTATCCATTTCTCCAAAAGACCCATAACCATAATTCGCTCTGAAATTGTCATAGACGGTATTGTTGATAATATATTCATAGCCTGCCAATGCTTTTTCGTAATCACTCTTTAAATGACGGACGCTTTTAAGATAATCCTGCACAACAGGATAAATCTTTTCTGTAAGTTCGTATACTTCATCCTTTGTATATTCATATTTCAGAATAATCTTATTGGCGGTTTTCGTATTTTTTCCGTCAGACTGTGCATAACAATATTCGTTAGAGTACCAGAAATATTCGGGATAATCGTAGGTAATACACATCAGAATAGTATTAATCGTTTCTACCGAACAACAACAGTCGTTCCAGTCCAGATAGGGGCGTTGCTGTTCGATGGCTTTTCGGATTTTTTCATAGCATTTTTTCTGTGGGTCTGTCATCTGACTGTAACAGAACCGTCCTGCCGACGGTGTATTGTGGATATCTATTTCACTGTCAGGGATATAATTTTTTTTCTCTTCGATTTGTTCGGAGTTTTGAGCAGTAACTTCAGCACTGTTATGGTAATCTTTTGTGTTTTCCATGTTGTCCGTTGCCTGAATAATGACATTCTGGTCATAGTAAACGGGATTTTTGATTTCCTCAGCTTTCCGACAACCTGATATTACCGTCATGATATATATTCCTGTCAATAAAACAGGAATATATTTTTTTCGTCTTATCATACAAATTCCCTCCCTCACAATAACAGTATTACCCGACATTTCTATCATAAACATATGCGGTAAAATAATCAATATATGAAATGTAAATTTTTACTGCTGTAAAAACAAAAGATTTCGGATAACTGCTGCAGCATATCCGAAATCTTTAAGAAACATCACGAAATACAAATCATTATTTTGCCATTTCAAGATTGATATTGAATTTGAAAGTTACCCGTCTGGAGGCTTTTTCATCTTCCTTACCGTTTTTATCCAGTATAGGTTCATCAGATGAACGACCTACCGACTGTAACAGTTTAGACAGTGCAGTAACAACCTGTTTATTCAGTCCTGTTGCATCGGACAGGCAATAATTCTTGACATTATCTGCTCTGTTCTGCGAAAGTTTCTTATTGTAGTCATAACTTCCCGATGAATCTGTATGCCCTTCAACAAGAATTTTGGAAACAAATCCCTCATATTCTTTTTTCAGAATTACCGAAGAATAGGCTTTAAGGAACTTATTCAGGAAAGATTTACCGTCACCCGAAAGCGTAGAACTGTCATAACCGAACAGAATGTTCGAGTCAAGCATGATTTCGCCGGTTTCCTTATTAATCTTGACATTGATACCGGCTTCTTTGAAAGTCTTTTCCAAATCTTCCAGAAGATTGGTTTTCTTTTCCACAATGATTTTAATCTGTTTTTCATCAAGCTCCTGAACTTTCTGGATATCCGCTTTGGAAATACTGTTGACCAGTGCCTGATTCTGGACAGAATAGCTGTCATTGTAAAAATAATTTTCTTTACCGTCTGTCAGTACAAGACCGTCATTTCCGGCAAAGAAATAGTAATATTGATACGATTTCTCAATATTGCCTTTCTTCCATGAAAAAGTGAACAGACCGTCATCTGAAAATTCTGCAACGGCATTGTTTACCAGACTTTTATCCGAAAATGAAAGTTTGAAATATTGCAGAGCATTTTCTTCTTCGCCGTCACTGTAAATATCGAACCGTTCGATGTTGGCAACCTTTTTGGAATTTTGTGAGGCATAGTTGCTGATAGACAGACCGTCATAATCTGACGATAATCCCATTGCCGTAAGCGTGACGGATTTATCTCCTTTTTTCAGAATAAGATTGGGACTGTTGAAAGTAAAGGTATATTCAATAGACTTGTCTGAAAGCTGATAATCCACTTTATCCGTAACTTCATCGTATGTATATTTATCCAGAGGGGTAAATTTCAGCACATTTCCGTTAATCTCATAAGCTCCCATAACATTATTGATACTTCCGCTTTCGCTCTGAAAGTACATACACATCCACTGATGACTGGTTACGGTTGTGATAACATCTAACAATGTACCTGCTCCTGCTTCTATACGGAAAGGAATAGTTGTGATTT
>CACYDZ010000299.1 GCA_902773265.1 uncultured Ruminococcus sp. | reverse complement strand
GTTTTCAGATACTCCACAGAAAACAGTTTCTCCGTACTTGTTTCATAATCGTTCACAGAAAACTCATAGAACGGGAAAAGCCAAGCAAAATAGGTAAGCAGTGCCATTCCTATACCAATCACGGAGGTAATGAAAACTTTCTTTCTTGATTTCATGACACTTTTCTGACCTCCTTGTATTTTTTTTGGACAAGCATTTCCGAAAATGCCTCCATTCGTATACGAAGTTGTTCCACATCTTGATACTGATAGTCTGTTTCCAGTCGGAAAACAGGTATTCCGTACTGTGAGAGCATCGTTTCAAATCTATCCAGTTCAAAGTCATACGCAATCTGCCCTTTAAGTATGTGACAGACAACACCGTCAATATTTCCTTTTCTGACAAGCCACGACATATAGTTGTACAGAACATCGTTTTTGATAAATGCTGAAGAACAATCATATGCGTACCACTTCTTCGCAACAGCTTCTATCAGCTTGTCACGACTTTTCCACATCATCGCCTTACTGTGATATACCACATTCCCTCTCAGCGTACTGTCACAGGCGGTATTGCTCACAGTAAGCCCTACATCCTCTATAAGAAACGAGATTTTGTAATTCGGGAAAATTATCGGTGACCCCATTAGGATAATATTCGGACTGCCGTCTTTGACAAAACATCTTCTGTCAGTATCATGTTCTATTTCCCCAATCAGCTGCTCTGTATGGTATGTCCACTGTGCAGGGGAATCTGTCAGATAGTAGGCGTTGAGTACAAACGATACCGCTGAATCCGTGATAATACCGTGGTGTTGCTGTGATACCTCCAGAAATCGGCAAAGTGTATGTCTTGCTGCCGATACACATTTCATCGCCGATACAACAGACTGTCTTGTCACCCTTACGCCCATATGTTCCGAAACCGCACCGCACACAGCTTTCAACTGTTTTGTATATTTCTGCGGTGCATAGATATCATTTCTGTCGGGGGGGATGTCTACAAGACAGATTTTTCTTCCCTCTGATTTCAACTCATAGGCGATTTTTCTCATAGCATCGTTAATCATTGGGATAATAAACAGCGTATCGGAAAAGTCTGTACCGTTCGGTCTGTGAATATAACCCAGAATTGAACGGCTGACAGGGTCGGTATCTCTCGGTACAAACTCGTCTGACCAAATGATTGAACCTGTACTTCCACCGATAAGCCGGTAAGGGGTTGCTCCCGAAGCAATCACCAGCTCTTCGGGAACAGCTGTACCGAGTATGACAACATCAGGTTTTTGGGGGCTGTATGCCCAGTCGTATGCCGTATCCAGAAACCATTTGAAATGGTTAAGATGAAGATTGTCACTGTAAAGTCTGTTAAGCGTATCGCTGTATTCTTTGTCAAACATCGTTGTTTTGTGTGACGAAAAGTTCTTATCTTTCATCGGGAAACACCTCCGAAATTACCGTTTTGTCTGTTGGACTGATTACAGTATAATACACTTCTTTGGAATGAAAAGGGAATGTATTAGGAATTTATGTGGAAAAAAATAAAAGGAGTTCAAGGGAAGTAGTCCTTGAACTCTTTTTTGAAAGCTCTTCTCCAAAATCGCTACGAGCGATTTTACTTGCTGAAAAAGGTTATGCCTTTTACTTTTTTTGAAAAAAAGTAAGTCTCAGTCCAATAAACCTATACCGTCCAGAAAACTAATATCATAGCTTCTATCCTGTTCTTCAGCTTTATCTTTGAGTATATTATGGGATTGTCCGTTGTCCTTACGCTTGATGAAAAATGTCAGTTCTGTTATCTTTCGGACTTCTTTTCCACTGACTTCATAAGTAATCGTAATATCTGAATACTTATTTATTTCATTAATGGCAACTGATAAGACTTTCTGTTTGAATACTCCGAAGTTATCATAAGACTTTATTTTATCTATCATCAAGAATTTTTTCAGCCTGTCAACGCTAACACTGACAATTTTCCGGTATTCATAACTTTTGAATAACTCGAAAAGCTGAATGGCATACCGTGAATCCATTTTTAACACATTTTTTAACTGATATTGTGTAAATCGCTGTTTTAAG
>CACYDZ010000298.1 GCA_902773265.1 uncultured Ruminococcus sp. | reverse complement strand
ATTGACCCCGCTTTAATCCTCAGCGAAGATTTGATTGCCAACCCCGTACAGGGAGCTTATGCACAGGTATTCGGTAATTATCTTGCAAAGCTGGGTGAAGAAAGAGGTTACACCACAACTGCTACAAACATATCTTCTACCGCTTATCGTGCCGAAGATGTAGAACAGACTATCCTGACTGCCGGATATAAAGGTGGTATCGCCTCCATGATTCTGGACGGATTTGTTGCACCCGGTACAAGTGCCGTGCTGGAAAACTATCACGATATTTATACAAAATATCTCACACAGGCGGATTTGGTAAGCATACAGCTTGGCGGAAATGATATCGTTATGGAAATCATCTATCCTATGTTTACCACAGAAAATCCTATCATGCAGGCTGTGGCAATGTCACTTATGCTGACCTTGTTCGGTTGTGACAGCGAAATTGCCATCGGTGGCGGTCTGCAAGTAATTATGAACAATAAAGATAAGATTACCTATCAGACACTTCTCGACACCGCTCAATATATGAGCAGTGTAACACAGAACGCTGAACAGTATGTCGAAAATTCTGCCAACAATGTACAGAAAGTCATTCAGGCAGTAAAAACCGTCAACAGTGACACGGATATTGCCGTAATCGGTATGTTCAACCCTTACGGAAACTCTCTGGTATATGAGGGAAAAACCTATGACTTTGCCAATGTCATTCAGACAATCTTTACAAGAGCCGTAGAAGAAGTATACGGTCAGAAAATTGATACCGAAGAACCTGAAGTACTGCCTGCCTCAGAAATTGAAGAAAAAACCAATGATTTTGCTGTTCATGTCGAAGAACTCAAGGCAATCACGCAGAAAGTAAAACAACGCAGTAAAGAAAGATTACAGAAACTCCTTGCCATCGTTTCAGAAGAAATCGCTTATCCTATCCAGTATCTCACCGCAGGCAAGAATGTTGAACCGCAGATGACACTCTTAAACGAAAAATTACAGGCTATCGCTGAAGAAGAAAATGCTGCATTTGTAGATGTTTACGGTATCAGCAATGAACTTAACCTTGACCCTCACCCTCTGGCAAAAGGTCATCAGGAAATTGCTGAATTTATGGAGACTACACTTACCCCTGTTATCGAAGAAAAAATGGTTGTTACCCCCGCTGAAAGCGTTGCTCTCAACAAAACAGCTCTCAATATCGGTATCGGACAGAAATATCGTCTTCAGGCAACTGTTTCTCCCGCTGACGCTTTGCAGAATGTTACCTGGAAATCCAGCGATAAGACAATCGCTACCGTAAATAAAAACGGTACGGTTGTTGGTAAAAAAGTCGGTACGGTAACCATCACCGCTAAAACGGACAACGGAAAAACAACAACCTGTAAAGTCAATGTCAAGAAAGCTCCCGAAAGCATTACGCTGGATAAAGAAACATTGACACTCAATGTCAACTCAAACTATACTTTCAAGAAAACACTTTCCGCAAATTCTGCAACTTCCTACAAGTGGACAAGCAGTAATCCCGATGTTGTCAGAGTTTACAGCACGGGTAAGATTGTTGCACAAAAATCAGGTACTTCCGTTATCACTGTTACCACTCACAACGGCAAAACTGCCAGCTGTACAGTAACCGTAAAATAATTCTGAATTTTTTATCAGCGGGCGATAATCGTCTGCCCGCTGACTTCTATATTCCCATGCAACAAAAAATGAAGTCCGAAATAATCAGCAAACTTTCAGCTATGACAATTAAAAGTTTTGTCCACTTTTTCAAACCTACTTTTTTTGAAAAAAGTAGGCAAAAAAACTTTCAAGGCTCACTTCGTTCGGATTGTTTATCACAATTTCAGCTGTGACAATTAAAAGTTTTGTTCACTTTTTCAAAAGTGGTAGGGGTCAAGGGGACAAAGTCCCCTTGTAGGATTTTAAAGGGCAACGCCCTTTAATCGGCTAAAAAATCAAACAAAATCTGCGTACGCAGATTTTGACAGTAATCACTTGAGTTCCAACCGCAAAAGGAGGTTTTCATACAAATGTTTAAAAGCAAAAAAATTCTGTCGGTAGTATTATCCGCTGTCATGATAAGCAGTTCGGCTTGTCTTGTGGCTACGGCAGAAACAACAAAATCTGACAAAACTTATGACTATGTCGCTTTGGGTGACAGTATCGCCGCCGGTTTCGGTCTGTCCAGTGACGGCACAGCCGCTTCCATGATGGCTGACCCCGCATTCGTTGTCACGGAGGATTTGATTGCCAATCCCGTACAGGACGCTTATGCACAGGTGTTCGGCAACTATCTCAAAGAGTGGGGACAGGAAAGAGGTTATACCACTACCGCTACTAACCTCTCCACAACAGGTTTCCGTGCAGAAGATGTCGCACAGGCTATCATTAGTGAAGATTTTCACAGCGATATGGCAACCGCTGTTGTCGGCGGATTTCTGGGAGAGTACGGTATTCAGGCAATGACAAAATATCATGACTTCTTTATGCAGTATCTTCCTAAAGCAGAACTTGTCAGTATACAGCTTGGTGGAAATGATATCGTTCTGGAAATGCTTATGCCCATGATGGCAAGCGAAAATCCTATCTTAAAGGCTATCGGCTGTTCACTGATAATGACCGTCGCAGGATTTGACAGCCAGACCGCAATCAACTCAGGCAAAAGTATCATCGAAAAAAATAAAGATAACATCACTTATCAGACAATTACTGAAGCCACAACTTATTTAGGCAGTCTTGTCAATGATACAGACAGCTATATTACCAAATCCGCTGAAAATGTCAAAAAGGTTGTTGACGCTGTCAAAACTGTAAACAAGGATACGGATATTGCTATAATCGGTATGTTTGACCCTTACGGCAACTCTCTGGTATATGACGGACAGGCTTACGATATGGCTACCGTAGTGAAAAATATCTTTACAAAGGCTGTCGAAGAATTTTACGGACAGCCACTGGACACCGAAGAACCGTTAGAAGTACTTTCTGACGAAGAAACCGAAGAAAAAGTCGATGACTATTCAAAACATATTGCCGAACTGAAACAGCGTGTGGCTAAAATCAAACAACAAAACAAATCCAAAATGACACAGTTACTGGCAATTATTTCGGATGAAATCGCTTATCCTATGCAGTATTTACTTGTCGGAAAGACTGTTGCTCCGTCCATAATTTCTCTGAACGAAAAATTACAGGCTATGGCTGAAGAAGAAAATGCTGTATTTGTTGATGTTTACGGTATCAGCAACGAACTCAACCTTGACCCCCACCCCAACGCTCAGGGACATCATGATATCGCAGATATTATGAAAGATACTTTGGCTGACACCGTTCTTAATAAAATGGTTGTTACTCCTGCCGAAAGTGTTGCCCTTAATAAGACAGCTGTCAATATCGGTATCGGACAGAAATATCGTCTTCAGGCAACCGTTTCTCCCGCTGATGCTTTACAGAATGTCACATGGAAATCCAGCGACAAGACAATCGCTACCGTAAATAAAAACGGTACGGTTGTCGGTAAGAAAACCGGTACAGTAACCATTACCGCTAAGACGGATAACGGTAAAACGACAACCTGTAAAGTCAATGTCAAGAAAGCTCCCGAAAGCATTACGCTGGATAAAGAAACACTGACACTGAATGTCAACTCCAACTACACTTTCAAGAAAACACTTTCTCCCAATTCTGCCTCTTCGTTCAAATGGACAAGCAGTAATCCTGATGTCGTCAGAGTTTACAGTTCAGGTAAGATTGTCGCACAGAAATCCGGTACGGCTACTATCACTGTAACTACTTATAACGGTAAAACGGCAAGCTGTAATGTGACAGTTAGATAAAACTCCTCTAAAATATAGAATATAAAATAAAAAGACTGTAAGCAAAGTGTAAATTTCTTGCTTACAGTCTTTTTGTGTTTAAAATCGTTTTTATTTGCCATCATAAGAATTTTTATGGCTAATGTAACAGATAATATGAAATATGCAACATATTATCAAAAAGAAAAATAATGTTGAAAATCCGTAAAAAGTATACTCTATCCCATTTAAATCGATATATCCACTACTATGCTTTTGTGAAATAAATTTATCAATATCTTCAAAGTAGAATATGATAAGCCATAATAACAAATATGTTAAGATATAGCTAAAAAACCACCAGACGGTTTCTTTCAATATCGGACTATTTTTCTTATAATTTCTTGAATAAAGCATCAGCATTATAAAGGGTAAGATAAAAAAATTAATTGCACCTATAAAACATCCGGAATCTAATACAAATTCATCAATTAGGTCTGCTATTATAAAAAATACCCAAGCTAATGTACTGCTGCAAAGTCCGTGTAAAATTTGCCGTTTATATTTCATATATCCGTAAATCCTAATACACCTTCCTTTTCACAAAAAGTTGTTATTTCAAAATTTGCTTACGCAAATTTTGTTGGAATTTTTAGCCATTTAAAGGGCTTCGCCCTTTAAAATCCCACAAGGGGTTTCACCCCTTGACCCCACGAACTTTTTGAAAAAAGTTCGACAAAAACTTTT
>CACYDZ010000297.1 GCA_902773265.1 uncultured Ruminococcus sp. | reverse complement strand
ATTTTTTAGCCGATTAAAGGGCTTTGCCCTTTAAAATCCCACAAGGGGCTGCCGCCCCTTGACCCTGCCCACTTTTTGAAAAAAGTGGACAAAAACTTTTCATTGTCATAGCCGGAAGTTCTTTATCGTTAATAAAAGTATTGTAAAAATCTGAGATATTTCTTTTGAGAAAGCCATATCAGTAAGAATGACGGAACAGTAACAATCACTGCTCCTATTAAGATATCAGGAATAAAAGAGTGAACACCCACAACAGAATATAAAGGAGATAGTAAGGGATGTACACAATAGATAATTGTAGAAATTTTGCGGAGATATACGCATAAGGTCTTGTTGGCGTTTAATTTTATATCTGACAACATACTCAATGTAAACAATGCCAGAAAAGGTGTAGTAAGTAAATAGGAAAAAGTTGACCATGCTCCTGCATTAAGAAGTGTAAGGACTTCATAAACATTCAGTGTAAGAAATAAAATGAAAGACAGAATTTTGATTATTGAATTGACCTTTGACATATATTTGTAAACAAGAACGCCCACTGTTATCAGAGGCAATGCTACATAAATATTCATCCACTGCCATCCTGAAATAACCCCCAGCACATAAAGAACCTTATCATTGAACGGCAATACACCATATGTACCTGATAACTGATGAATAACATATAACAGTAGATTGAATATAATAACATACTGCGTTTTCAGAAAAGTAAGTTCTATATAAAGAATAGGTACCGCAACCAGAATACCGATAATATACCAGAAATGATAATGACAGCCTAAAAAAATACACTCATAAAGGTAATCTTTTAAGAAATGATACCCCTCATAATCCCTGAACTGAAAATATCTGTCAAAACCGTAAATGATACACCATGAAAAATATAACAGAAAAATTCTTTTTTCATAATGCAATACCATTTTGAAATTTGCCGGCGACTTCTTGATTTTACCGTTTTCAAATTCAAATTTTCTTACCAGAAAAAATCCTGTACAGGCAAAAAAGAACGGAACTCCCATTTTATTGAAAATCCATACCACAAATATATTGACAATATAATTATTTATACATATTGAAGTATGATACTGCATAATAATCAGAGCAAAAATATATTTGAAAATATCAATAAGATTGTAGTTGGAAGAGGCTTTTTTTTCTATCATATTCATTCTGTTTCCTTATTTTCAAATATTCTGTACGAAAGCGGATTTACTATTTATTATAACATATACTTTTTTAATTACAATACTTAATATATAAAAAATCACTTGTTATTATTGACGGCTTTCTTTTTTCCGAATAATTTCCTGATGAGTACCATCATCAGTTTACTGTTGAGTACAATAAACATGATAACTCCCAACACCGCATTGACAATATCGGTAATGGGATTTCTTAGATAGCACAGACCACTCATGATAAGCAACAACATTCCTATAATGATAATTCTTGGAATATCGTATCTGATTTTGACAAATTTTCGGACATCTATCATTCTGTAAACAAACAAAATCAGATAACTTATCAAGGTAGACCCTGATGCCGCATACAGTCCTATAAAGTGAACCGTTGTAAGGTCAATGACAAGGTTACAGACAGCAGCAAAAGTCGTTGTCACACCAATACTTTTGGTCTTTTTGTAGGCTACATATATTCCGCCAAGATATCCTACCAGACTGCAAAAAAACATTCCCAGAAAAAGTAGTGGCATCTGATAATAAGCCTCTTCATAATCGCCTTTTATCAGCAGTTTAAACAACAAAGGTGTCATCGCAATCAATAACCCAAATGCTCCTGCCATAAAGTCATAGATAGCTTTGAACATATCACTGTAATATTTTGGTGCATCTTCATCTTTCGATACTATGGACGCATTTTCCTGCCATGCCATTGTAAAAGTATTCTGAGCGACGGTCAGCAAAGACGGTATCTTATTGGCTACCGAATAAATTGCATTAGCTGTTATTCCCATAAAATGCGTGACAACCAGTCTGTCTGATACACGCATTACCCATATGGAAAGACTGTTGGGTACCATCGGCCATGAATACTGTATCATCTCTTTCAACAGCTTCTTATCAAACATGGACGGCTGTATCATAGCAAACAGATTTGTCTTGAACAGTAAATAGAAAGCATGAACTCCCGTTGCAGCAATCAGACAAAGTGTTGCACCTTCCAGTCCTAACCCCAGATACTTCACAAATACTATGGCAAACAACAATCTGCCTATTGACCCTAATATGGCACTGATGGAATAATCTTTGTTTTTGGCTAACCCTCTTACAACCTGACTTGAGGTTTTTTCAAAAATATCTGTCAGAAAATAAATACAGATGAGTATTCTTTCAAGCATACTTAATTTGAACAACACAAAAAACATAATTACCATAACTACCAGACATATCGGAAAGGTAAACATATAGATATTGGTAACAATTTTCTTTTCCTGTTGCGTATTGCCACGATGTTCTATCAGAAAACGGAATGCCGCCGTCTGTATCTGTAAAGTTACCGCCGGTAACAGCAAAGAAACCCATACGGTAATCAAATCATAAGTACCGTATTCTTCTTTTGTCAGACAGCCTGTCAGTATCGGCAATACCACCGTTGAGGCTAATTTCGGCAGAAAGTTGCCTAAAGACAAAATCGCTGTATTCTTTACCAGTTTTCCTTCTCTGCTCATAAAATTTCCGTCCTTTTTTGCCTGTTAAAGGGCTGCCGCCCTTTAACATCCTGCTTTGTCGGGGACGCTGTCCCCCGAACCCCTGTTCAAGGGTTGCACCCTTGAAAATCCTGCCAAACTTTTTGAAAAAAGTTTGACAAAAACTTTTTTGGCTCACTTCGTTCGGATTGATTATCAAGCGTTCAGCGATGACAATTAAAAGTTTTGTCCACTTTTTCAAAAGTGGTGGGGTCAAGGGGCAAAGCCCCTTGTGGGATTTTAAAGGGCAACGCCCTTTAATTGGGGTTCAGGGGCAACGCCCTTTAACTTCTGATAATATTATCCAGATATTGAAATGCTTTCTGTCGGTATTGTTCGGTTATTTTCCTGACTTCTTCTCTCGGTGCTGAAATGCTGTCGGAAAGTTTTCCGTCTTTCATGATGTGAGAGTTGAGTTTGTATAAATTGAGAATTTCTGTTATTCTTGTTGCCCGTGATACATGCGTTTCAGCGTAAAATTCTTTTTCAAAGACAATGGAAAATGCTGTCCCGTGAAAAGAATTTGTCACAATAAGTTGTGCATTGTCTATCAGCCACAAGAACTGGTTCGGTGAAGCATCATTGACAATCACGGCATCTTTATATTTTTTGAGAGAGTTCTGTATAATGACAAGAGGTAACTGATGACTGCGGGCATACTGATAAGCAAAATTGGTCAGTGGCTTATCGTTGTCGGCAAATTTGTAAACCAGAACATATTTATCGGGAATATTGGGATAACACTCTTCTTTCTCTCTCCATTCGTCTGCTGTAAGCAAAAATACAGGGTCGGGAACAAGTGTGGGAGTGCGTCCGTCAATTTCTTGTATCAGTTTTACCGCTGTTTCTTCTCTTGCCGATAAAGTGGCAAAATCTTTGATTGCCTGTAATTTTTCTTTTTCTTCTGCGGAAAGTTCGGTCTTGCCTATGCTGGGGGCATAGGTGTGCTTTTTGTTTCTGTCGGAAATGAATTTCAACAAGTAAGTTTCGTCATTGTCGGATAAATCAAAATTCCATATCTGGTCACTGCCGACAATGTATTTATCTATGTCATCTTTTGCCGTACAGGAAAATAACTGCACATTGTCATTCAGAAATTTGATAAAACTTTTCTTCTTTTTTGAACGCATACCGTATACCATAAAAGCATGAACCACAGCTTTTATTTTTTGGACAGGACTGTTCGTTTTTTTTATATAAAATGATTTGAACTTTTTTTCTATTTTCGGGTTGCGATAATCTAAAATACCTGCTTCTGCTTTGGGATATCTTTTTTGTATCGCCTGCGGTAAGGCAACCGCCTGCAATACCGCTCCGTAATTGACAGCATTATGAAAGGTCAATGTCGCTATTTTCATAATAAATCTTCTCCCTGACAGTATTGGTATCATCACCACGATATAATTCCCGAATTGTATTGCGATTTGGTGATGATTTTAGCTGTCTGCTCTCGTTTTTCCATACAGTTTCCACAGAATAGACAATCCCCATCGCTAACGCATAATAGAAAAAGGTCATGTCATAAAAACAATTCCCACTGAAACTGTACAGAATATAAAATAACTGCAACGCTAAAGACAGTGATATATATTGTTTTAATCTTTGTCTGTTTTCCAGCGACCACAAAAGAATAATCGTTCTATACAATAAAAATCCTATCGCAAGAATATATATCACGAAACCAACCACACCTGTTTCACATAATACCTGTATATAAACATTATGTGCGTCTATGCTGGTATGCTTACCGTTTACAGAATATTCCGCACTCAGATTTTCGTTGTAAAATCCTCTGTATGTCCAGAAACCTGTACCGAATATCGGACTTTGTCTGAAATAACTCAGTGCCAGTTTCCACATCGCTATTCTTTGTGCCGCAGAGTTGTCTTCACTTGTTCCTACTACTTTGAAACGCTCAAATACCTTCGCTATTACCTGAGAATTTTCTGCCAGAATAATCAATATGCCTAATAACACAAAAGCTACCAGTAATATTTTGACAACATTTCCGACTTTACCTTTGTTCAGCAAAATATAAAATATACCTATCGCTAATATACTCCAGACTAATACACCTCTTTTTGCTGTCATCAGCAAAGCCACAAAGGAAAGCATAATCAGAACAAAATCAAATACACTTTCTTTACGGATTTTTAAAGTAATACCATTATCACAAAGGTATTTTACTACGACAATAACTAATAATATAGCAATATTCAACGCATTGATAGAATAGTGTGAGGTAATTCCCGCTCTGTACGGATATGCTCCCCTTGATGTTCCATCAGGAATAAATCCGTAAAAGCCCGTGACAATACTGTATAATCTCGGAAAAACAAAAAAGAAAAAGGTAAAGAAAACAAACACAAACAATAAAAATCTGGCTATCCGCAGTGCCGTATCTATCCATTGGTCATTACTTCCCGATATAAAGGCAAACAGAATACAAATGACTATCTGTAATGACCCGAATTTTACTCTCGCAAATCCCGACAATGCAAAAATTCCCATCAATAACCAACATAACATATAAGGTGGTACCTTAGATGGAATTTTCAATAAAAAGTTCTTGTCACTGTTGGCCATCACGGCAAACAACAAAATACTGCCAAGTAAAACATATCTTGACAAACTGTTTGTTGCTCTTGCTATGATGTTGGAGTAAGACGCATAGCCTAACATAAACAACATCATCAGTATGATAAATATTTTTTTTATAGTAATTTTCATTGACATCACTTATCCGCTTATTGTTTTTATTGTTTGTCTGTATAGTTTGCTTAGTTGTTCGGCAACAGCATCGGGCGAAAAGTTTTTTATGACATTATCTTTGATTTTTCCCTTGTCGTATTGCTTATAAGTATCATACATCTTTTCCAAAGACTTGACAAGTATATCTTTATCATTCGGTTCTATTAAAATACCGTTCGTGTCATTGACAAAATTTTCAGGCCCTCCGCTTTTTGTGGCAATCACCGGTAATCCCATCGCCATCGCTTCTATATACACTACTCCGAATGTTTCTACATCAGACGCTAATACAAAACAGTCTGCTTTCTGCATACTCTCCGCAATTTCTTCTCTGGGTTTCGCACCGTGTAGGGTGATTGCTGAACGCATATTATTTTCGGCTATCAGCTTTTCCAGATTTTCTCTTTCTTCTCCCTTGCCGAAAATTTCCAGTGATACATCATCATGTTTTTCGGCAAATTCTGTGAAAGCCTCGATTAATAAATCCATATGCTTACGCTTTATCAATGCTCCTACACTGATAACCCTGAAACCGTTATGTCTGACAGGTAAATTTCTCAGTGAAAAACTTTCTGTATCTGCTACATTCGGTATAATCTCTGCTTCTACACCAAAATTATTCTCTATGGTTTCGGCAATCTGTTTTCCTACTGCTATTACCTTGTCATAATATTTGTAAGTATTATTCCCTAATGCTATCAGATTTTCAGGAATAACCGTATTGTTCATCGTGGAAAGATGTTCCGTCATGACAAGCGGTACTCCTTTATCTTTGAGTGCTTTCACCGTGCAATAACTTATCTCCAGAAAATGAGAATGAACAATATCAGGTTTTCCGTATTTTCTGACACAACGATTGTACAATCGCTGAATAACTGTACTTCTGATTTTCATTAACAGTCCCTTAGGAATTTTTCCGCAGGGAATATTGAGTGCTTCTATCTGTACACCGTCTTTGATAAAACTTTCACTGCCGAACTTTCGCTTTCTTCGTAAAGACCGTAAATCATTCGCCAGAAATATCACTTCATGACCTTGTTTTGCCAGTGCTTTTGCCTGGTCAAACTCAAATATTCCGTTGGTGACATATTTCTCAGACGGATATCCTCTCGATATGATAAACACTCTCATAAACTTGTTCCTTTTAATTATTTATTTTCCTTTTAAGGGCTTTGCCCTTAAAAATCCCACAAGGGGTTTCACCCCTTGACCCCACGAACTTTTTGAAAAAAGTTCGACAAAAACTTTT
>CACYDZ010000296.1 GCA_902773265.1 uncultured Ruminococcus sp. | reverse complement strand
TTTTGTCCACTTTTTCAAAAGTGGTAGGGGTCAAGGGGACAAAGTCCCCTTGTGGGATTTTTAAGGGCAAAGCCCTTAAACTCCCCATGAAAATCCAAAATTTGCGTACGCAAATTTTGTCTGAGGAGTTCAGGAATAAAATCCCCGACAGAAATCCGAAAAAGAAAAGGACGAATGAATATCAAAATTCCATCCGTCCCAAAGTCACAAAACAAATGATTACTGTTCTACGGTATAAACGCTTACACGCTTTCTGTCACGACCGAAACGCTCATAACGGACAACACCATCAATTTTGGCAAAAAGCGTATCGTCTGAACCCAGACCAACATTTTCACCAGGATGAATATGTGTGCCACGCTGTTTGTAAAGAATGTTACCGGCTTTGACAAACTGACCGTCTGCACGCTTTGCCCCTAATCTCTTTGACTCGGAATCACGACCGTTCTTTGTGGAACCCATACCTTTTTTATGAGCCAAAAGCTGTATATTGATTGCTAACATTTATCTACACCTCCGTAAGTTTTACCACGATATAATCAGAATATTGTTCCTCCATAAGGAGCATATGCAACCGAAACCCCTGTAATATATCACGACAGGCTGTTGCTTGAGCTGAGAAAATTCTCAGACAGATATTTCCGTCTTCAGCCGTAGCCTCAGCGGGAATCTTCATGATTTCCGTAATAGTGTTGGCAACCATCAGTCCTACCGATGATACTGCCGAACATACAATGTCACTGCCACTTTCCGCATACCCCGAATGACCTGAAAGCCTAAATCCTACCAAATCACCGTCTGCAAGTGTGTACAAATTTACTTCAATCATACATTACGCATTGATTGTCTGAATTTCAACCTTTGTATAAGGCTGTCTGTGACCCATTTTTCTCTTTTCACCTTTTTTGGGTTTATAAGTTGCTACAGTGATTTTCTTACCCTTACCTGTTTTGAGAACTTTAGCGGTAACGCTTGCTCCGTCAACATAAGGTGTGCCGACTTTGATACCGTTATCGTCAGCAACAGCTACAACTTTAAATTCTACAGTTGCATCATCTTCAGCGTTGAGTTTTTCTACAAAAACAACATCGCCGTTGGCTACTTTGTACTGTTTGCCACCTGTTTCGATAATTGCGTACATATTTTGTACCACCTTTTTATTCAAAACTCGCTATTTACAGGCGGAAAATTCATTCACTTATCATGCCCGAAATAAGCGGTATCACTATTCTAACAAACAAACTCTGTTTTGTCAATACAAAATTTTCAGAAGAAATTTATCAATGGGATTTATTAGACTTCCTCGAAAACTAATTTTATCCCAACAAATCTCCATAATATAGAGAAACATAATCAAAATAAGTAATTATGATGGACTTCTATGCAAAAACAGAAAAATTAAAAGACCTGAATAAAAAAATAACAGGTATCGCCAGTTTTTAAGTGTTCCTGAAACCGTGAAACCTGAAAGTTCAACAAGACAGAAAGGTTGATTATAAAGCAAAAAGCTCGCGTTATCAATATTTTATGGTATAATTGAGCATAGGGAAAATAGTGAATAGAATAAAACAAAAATGGACTTTGACAGAATTATTTACAGACTTACCGACAAGAGAATACTAGCAACTATACTTATTTCTGCCCACGAACTTTTTTGGTTCGTGGGCAGAGATAAAAAAGTTTTTTAAGCCGATTTCAGCATTTCTTTCAATAAATTCAGGTCTTTTTTGTCAATCACACCTGATTTATCGATATCTGCCACAAGAAATTCCTTATCTTTAGGTTTGAGGTCGGTATAGAGGAACTTCTTCATCAGTGATACATCTGCGGAATTGATTTTGCCGTCATAGTTCAAATCACCATACTTAGCCGTTTCGGTAACAAGACTGAATGAAACACTGACTATATATTCTCCGGCTTTTTCAGGTGCTTCCACAGCGGTAAGACTTCCGTCCCAAGTATCTGTTTTTACGGTTCTTGTATAAACATTTTCGGGATTTTGGGTATCGGTGAATTTTACGGTAATCTTTATTGGCTTATTATTTACGGCAGTGACATATCTGAGCTGATTTCCGTTCTTATCCAACATATCGTATACATCAATGTTGATAAGTTCTTTTTCCTCAGCACTTGCAACGGTACTGATATTACCCTCAAATCTGTTTTCTATTCTGTTGGTAATATCTGTATCACCGACGGAAATACCCTTTTCCACATTGAAGATATAATTGATAGATTTCAATGTATAGGAAATACTGTAATCATTTTCAGCAAGCTGTACAGATTTTCCGTTAGCCGTACTTTTGCTGACAACTTCGCTGTCGAAAGCTGATACCACAATATCCGCTTTTCCCTGATAGGAGGTATTCCAGCTTGACTTCACATTTCTGACATTACCATCACTCAAAACAGGTAATGCAGGCAGGAATGCTGCGGAAATAACAGGACTATAGACATTACTGTTGGAAAGATTGATAGTCTTACTGAAATCACTTACCCTTTTACCGTTTTCAATCAGCTGTAATTTATGTACGACATTTCCTGATGTAACTACCAGCATATAAGCATCTTCAGCTTTGTCGTATTTACTGTAGTTACTGTTGTCCATACAGATAACATAAGTACCATTTTTGTTGTTGTTCAGCATTTTATAGGGAATATTCGTATAGTAATCGGATTTACTGTTTCTGATATACAGATTAGCATAGCGGAAATTGTGCATACCGTTGCCATTGACATTGAATGTATTCTGAATATACGGATTATCTACCTTGATGACACCGGCTTTAAGCGGTGTAACATATATTCCTTTTGAAGTATAGACTACTATCTGATAGACCTCTGTATTCTTATACATTGCCTCTGTAAACGGAATGATGATAGTACCGTCATCACTGCAGGAATAAGAGGATACATAATTATTGCGGTTATAGACATCTGCGGAAACATTTTTTATACCGTCTGCGGTATTTTTCGCAATAGTAGTTGTGGATTTATCCAGCGGAATAACTTCAAAAGTCAGAGAGTTTTCGGTAACATCAAACTTATTGCCTGCCTTTTCGTAAGTAGCAACGAATTTGGCAATATGTTTTCCACTTGTGATACCTTTACAGTCATACCAGAAGCGTTTTGTATTGCCGGATAAAGCAGATTTCAGTTCTGTCACTTCGGTATCGTCAATATACATCTTTACATCTGTAAGATTTTTGATATGGCTGATATCGGTATAAACGGAGAAAGCTCTGTTTTCGAGGGCAGTGGTTGCGGTAATTCCGCCGATTTCGGGTACCTGATATTCTGTAGCTACCAGTGTTCTTTCGGCGAAGTTGTTATCATCAGTGACTTCCTGAGAAACGGTACATTTGTTGATAAGCTGTACAGAAATCTTACTTTTCAAGGTTTGCGGTGTCCATGCGATTTCGATATTCTTTGCCGACATGGAACTCAGTCTTTCATTCTGGGCAGTATAGAGAACCTGATTGCCGTCTTTGATGATAATATCGTACCAGCCTCCTGCGAGGTTTCGGTTGTAGACATCACAATGCAGAGTGGTTTCTTCGCCGACATAGAAATCGCCGTCAACATAGATATTTTCTTCGTATACCGAAAAGTCGGGTTTAAGGGTCATATCACGGTAATCATCAAGACTGCCTACATAATCCACTTCTGTATCGAAAGGATAGTAGGTAATAATTTCCATATCCGATACCGTTCTGTAATGGGTAGGGGTTGTGGAATAGTTTGCGGTGATGGTATTGATACCGTCAAGTTTGACATTACTCATATCCAGTCTTACCATAGACAAGCTGGAATGACCATCATTGAGTGTCTGTCCGGCAAACACGCCGTTTACCATATAACGGGTAGACATATTCATATCGTTTGAAGATTCATCGCCTGCCTGAAGTCTTGTCGATACGAATACATTCATCTGTGAATTGTCGAATGCTTTGGAGTTTGCCGCTTTTGTGACGGTGAGTTTCTTGTCAACGCAAAGCCAGAAATCGGGATTTGTCTTTGATTTGACGATTGCCCGTAAGACATAATCTCCTGTTTTATGGAAAGAGGTTGTCAGCTGTTTGGTTTCCACATAATCGTCTGTGAGATTTACCCAGCTTTCGATACCTCTCATATACTGATACTTGAATACAAACTGGGATAAATCGACATTGGATTCCATCCATAAAGTAAGGTCTTCGTCCTGCGGTACACTGTCCTTATCTGTTTTGAGGTAGAAAGTCCATGTAGGTTTAACAACAGGGTCTGTGGGGTTTGTAGGGTTTGTAGGGTCTGTGGGGTTTGTGGGGTTTGTGGGGGCTGTGGGAGGTTCGGTAGGAGAAGTGGGTGGTTCAGTCGGTGGACTGGTAGGGGTCTGAGGTGTATGTCCGCCGGGTGTTCCGCTGCCACCACTGTATGTTCCTCCGCCAAGTGGTGGATTCCATGGTACAGCTATTTTCTGGGCATTGGTACACTGATTTCTCTTGTTTTTGGAGGTATCTGCTGAACCATCAGGGTCATCTTTATCTATGTCTGCTTCGTCCTCAATACGATCCATTTCATCATCAAGATACTTGTTGACAGCGTAACTTGCCAATGTGATACCCAATCCTACAAAAAATCCCACAGGACCTCCGGCAAGAGAAACAACCGCCATCGTCATACCAACACCTGTCATAATATCTTTTGAAGTGGCACACGCTTTATAAACCTCTTTGTCTACATAAGAAACATTAGGGGAGTTTTCTACTTTATTGACATTTTTGAAATGTTCTCTGGTTATCAGTGTGTATGCTCCCGAACCAATAGTCCAGACATCATTTACTTTGGAAGCTCCGTTATAAACCTTGCCCAAAGTCTTATTGTCAAAATCCTTGATAAACTTTCCACTGTCGGAATTGACAATACCTTGTGCGATATCCTTTATCTTACCATCCCTGCCTGTTTCCACGATTTTTGTAGATGTTTTAATAAGTGCTTGTCCACCGCTGACAAGCGTCATACTGCCGTCTTTGATGTAGCCAATCGCCGTGTTTAAGTTTTCTTCAAAACTCTTTTCTTTTCCGCTGAACAGTTCTTTCATCACTGCTTCGCTGGGAAGTTTTGATGATTTTTTTGTGGAAGTTTCGTCAGGAGCGACAATACTGGCTTCACCGTCAACAGGAGTATTTTCCAGCTGCTGTTGTATTGCCTGAGCCAAATCCAGTATATCACTTGTAGATACAACAACCTGAGTACTGATAACCAGTCCGTCATCTTCTTCGTGAACATCGTAATCAATAACCGTTCCTGACGGCTGATTGCCGTTGTATGCGGAAATTTTTGTTTCTGAAATCTCTTTGGCAACCTGTGTATCTGTATTCTTATCGACAAAAGGTATTTCGTAAGATATGGAATACTCTCCGCCGCTTTCGGTATTATCGGTAACTTCGATACTGTCAGAAAAATTAGTTGAATCTGCTTCAAGATTATAATACTGTTTATTTCCTCTTTGATAGTCGATAAGCTGCTGCATGGTAATGGAATGGATTTCTTTTCCCTGTGTGTCCATGACTAAGGCAAATTTCTGTTCCTTACCAGCTGACGAAATGACAATATTTCCCTCTGCACGGGTGATATTGTCTTTTTTCATGGCATTGAGATTGGGACGGACTTTAAGGGAAATATTCTCCTTTGCCTTTACAGGTGTTTCGGTGATACCCGGTTCAAAGGTCACATAGTCTGCAATCGTATCATCAGCATAGATATCCACACTGCTCAACGGCTTGCCGTTGTTGACAATAAGATAACTCTGTTCCAATGTATCTTCATCGCTTGCGGTGAGGTCACAGGTGAATTTGAGTTCTTCTTCGGGAAGATTGAGGGTAATTTCCTTTTCGTCATCAAGAATATTGTTTGTTCCGTCAATCGTATAAGCCTTTACGGGTATGGTATAGGTATTCTTTGACGCTTTCTGAGCGAATACCGTAAGTTTTACTTTTGTGCTTTCTCCTGCTGTCAACAGTGTCGGCTGTGTGTCAGACCCTGCTTCGACAAATCCCAGAAAGATATCATCATAGGGGTTGTCTGAAGAAAGGAAAAATTCCTGATTTTCTTTTCCCGTATTCTTTACCGTAACATAACAGTTCTGGTCAAAATCCCTGTTGATGTTAAAGGAAATATCGGTAATTTCCAGAGAACGGGTATGTTCTTCTTTTTTCTGAAAGATTTTCAGAATATCTTCCGCAACCGCATTCATACGGACTTTTTTGGTGCTTATCACACCGTTGTTATCGGTTTCGGCAAAAGCTGTCGGCACAATAACACCCGTAAGCATAGTAACGGTCACAACGGCAGATATGATTTTTCTGCCAAGTTTTCTCATAGTGTTTTTTCCTCCTGAATTATTTTTTCCCTGAGCGGTTGAGGTAAAGCCAATACTTATTCAACCGCTCAACCGGAATTATTTTACATATACTTTTATCTGTTCCGTACGCTTGCTTGCACCTGTAAAATCTTTAGCGGTTGCCCGTATTTTATATACACCTGCTGTATCTGCCGAGAATGTGGTAACAGAACTGTTGTTGTATGCACTGAACTTATGCCATTCGCCTGTGCCGGTAAGACAGTATTCATACTCATAGATAACACTTCCTGTACCGCCCGTAGATGTACAAATCAGTACGGTATCGGAATTGACGGTGATATGTGACGGCATGGCGGAAATAAAACTGTTGAGTTTTTCATTGACTTTTACAGATATTGTGGCTGTCTTTTCAATACCCTCACTGTTCTGTGCCGTTACTTTGATATCGTATGTGCCTGTGGTATAGAGATTGAAACGCTGTACGCTTTCTTCTGTGAAATCACTCACCATTTTCCATGAAGAACTTCCTTTAAGGCGGTATTCATATTTGAAACGGTAAATATCTTCGTTACTGTAAGTTACATTTGCCGTGATATGGAAATCTCTTCCTGAAGTGACTTCAGGATAATTGGAACTTATCGAAAGGGAATAGTCTGTTACAGAAATGTTTGCGACAGAAGTAGATATGTGACCAACACTGTCTTTGACGGTGACTGTAACAGCATAATTACCTTCCTGTTCACCATTGAAAATAATCTGGTCGTTGCTGTCAAATTCCTGAAGCACGGTTTCTTTTCCGCTTGGTGTATGTTTTGCGGTAAACCGATATTTGACATCACCTGTTGCGTATTGTGAATAGGCGGTTATTTTGACATCTTTACCTTTGAGTATTCTTGTATAACTGGGATAAACAGAACTTGTCAGCGTATGGACAACGGGGTTCTTAACGACAAGTGTGACTGGTTTGCCTTCATAACCTACTCCGCCTGAATCAGTCGTATTGCCTATGGTAAGACCGTTTTTGTCTTTTGCGGAAACACGGATAGAATAATTACCCTCTGCGGAGAATTTGAAACGGATAACATCATGTTCAGTATAGTTGCTGTATACAAGTGGCTGCCATATGTTACTGTCGTCCTTTTTAAATTCATACATGAATTTGACGGGCTTTTCTCCTCCTACAACATTGGCACTCAAGGTGACTTCTGTGTCGGGGACAACCTTGTATTCGGATAAACCGAAAGTCAGTTCCATTTTCTTGACAAGTACTGTAATGTTGGAAGTTGAGGTAACACCGTTGCCGTCTTTTGCGGTAACTCTCATTTCGTACATACCTGCATATTGTGCGTACTGGTCAGAGGTTGCACATTGTCTGGCTTTGAATGTGGCACTTCCGTTACCGCTGTAATCCTGAAGTGTATGCCATGTGGAAGAAAGACACTCCCTGTATTCAAATTTATAGGTATAGTCTGCCGTAGACCCCTGATAGGATTTGAAGCGTGTACTCAACTGTACAGTATCGCCTACATATACCTTGCTGTTGTCGGCAAGCAGTTCTACTACCGCTCCTGTAACCGCAATCTTTTTGGTTGAAGTGGATTTGTTGCCGAAACCGTCAGTGGCAATAACTCTTACTGTATAGGTACCTGTCTGTTGTAAAGTGAGTTTAGCGAATGTTTCTGCACCGTTATAAAGATTTCTCCATTGGGTATCTGTAACACTCTTGTACTGATATTTATAGGTGACGGCTTCTCCGAAAAATTCCGTACCGGCTTTAAGAATTGCCTGTGTACCCATTTCAGCGGTTTCGGGTGCCGTAAGCGTGACAAGTGGTTTACTGAGTACAACGGATTTTATCTTTGTGGATTTTATGGAAGTGTCGTTTTTATATCTTGAGGTTACTCTTATCTGATAAATACCTGCTTCGGCAAAACTGCACGGACAATTCTTTGCGGAAGTAAAGTTCTTTATTACTGTCCAGCCGGTTTCCCCTGATTTTCTGTACTCATATTTATACGCATAGTCATCAGCAACAGAATCAATACTGGTCTTTATGAGAACTTCTTCATTGAGAGCGGGAGGCTTGCTCAGAACAAAATCAACAGACGGTTTCACGATTTCAAATTTCTGTGTCTTTTCGGCGGTATTGCCGGCATCATCAGTTACCGTCAGCCTTACCTGATAAATTCCTGCTTTATCAAAAGTCAGGTCAATTTCCCTGTTTGTCGTGCTGAAATCACTGACTGTAGTCCATTCTTCCGTTTCGCCGTAATTGGTTTCAAATTTATACCTTTTGTTTTTGCCAAAGTTGTTTCCGTAAGCGGTAATGGTGATTGTCTTGCCGAATGCGGGTTTGTCATCAGAGAAACTCATTCTTGCACGGGGTGCCGTTACACTGATTTCCTGTTGTCTGATAACCATATTATCGATTTTGTCGGTGACGGTAGAGCGTACTGTAAATTCACCGTCTTCTTCAAAGAAATAGGAAATACCGGAAAGATTGTCGGGGTTCGGGATAGTTGTCCATACAGGATTGCCTGCCTGAACATCTTCCGTTTTCGCAAATTCAAATTTGCTGGTATATTCGGGAACACCCTCTTGGGGAGAGTTCTTCATGGTATAGGTTGCCGCTCCCGTCCGTTTGATATCAAATGTGCTGACAAACGGTTTGTAAATATAGAATTTTACCGCTGTATTTCCCCCATATTCTCCCATACCGTATACGGTAATCGTCGCTTCTCCTGTGTCATAGCGTCCGGCATTGGAGTAGTAGGCTTTGAAATCCTTGTTTTCTATCAGTTCCTTGTCGCCGTCAAAAACTTTAAGGTTCGCTTTGACAGAATAGCCGTACTCTACATATTTATCGTACTTCAAATCACAATCGCTTACCTGTGTACGGGTATCTTCGATAATCTCACAAGTATATCCGTTATCGGCGAATAATTTATGGAGATAGGAATTTTCGGTGACATATGCCGTAAAACCGGCTTTGTTGATACCGTATATGGTGTTGGCTGTTCCCGCCGTAACATTACCGTATTCCTTTATGGCAGTGAGTTTACTGCAATACTGGAAAGCAAAATCACTAAGGGCGGTGACTGTATCAGGTATGGTGAACGCATCTGTTCTTCCTCTCGGACAGTAGATAAGTTCCGACATATCTCTGTTATACAGCACATTGTCCGCAGAACTGAATGTAAGGTTTTCGTCAGAAACGGTAATCGTTTCCAGCGTATTGGGGAAATTATACCGTATGTCTATTGAAGAAAGTCCTTTACCGATAGTAATGTTCTTTAAAGGAGTATAGCTGAACACATAGTTGGATATGGATTTTACACTGTCAGGAATGACAATACTGCTGATATTTGTACTGCCAAAAGAATCGTAGC
The DNA here is from genome assembly GCA_902773265.1 of uncultured Ruminococcus sp. Lineage (GTDB taxonomy): Bacteria > Bacillota > Clostridia > Oscillospirales > Acutalibacteraceae > CAG-964. Next base: position 6,461 of record CACYDZ010000296.1, on the reverse strand, counting down.
CAATGGATTCGATTCCCTCACCCAGATTTACCTCTTCCAAAGCATTGCAATACTCAAAACTGTAACTGCCTGTACTTTTTACCGTATCAGGGAAAGAAATACTTTTCAGCGATTTACAACTGTAGAAAGCTCCATAAGAAATAGCAGATAATCTTTCACCAAGCGATACATTTTCCAAAGCTGTACAGCCGGAAAAAATATAGTCACCAATGGTATAGGTATATTTGCCCAGAATAACTGTCTTGAGAGTTGTACAGTTTTCGAAAGCTCTGCTTCCGATTGTTCCGCAGTTTTCATTTATCTGAATTTTTTCAAGAGATTTACACCCGGCAAAAGCATAAGCCCCAATACTTTCTACTGCCTCACCTATAGTGACTTCGGTAAGTTTAGCAGCATTGTCAAAAGCATTGTTGTTGATTTTGGTTACCGTATCCGGAATTTTATATTTTCCTGATTTTGCACGGGGGAAAATCAGAATTTCTGTACAATGCTTGTCAAAGACTACACCGTCTACAGAGGTAAATTTGATGTTGTCTTCAGATACATTGATTTCTTCCAAAGCGATACAATCATAGAATGTTCCCGCTGATAAAGATGTCAGATTTTTATCCGCTGTCACACTCTTTAAGGATTTACAGTTGCGGAAAGCAGAATCGGACATATTCACCAGACTTTCAGGCAATACCACTTCTGTCAGCGAAGTACAGTTCTGGAAAGCATATGTACCTATGGCGGTAAGTCCTTCATTGAGGTGAATTTCACTTAGTGCGGTGCAATTATAGAAAGATTCATAACCAACAGACTGTAATGAGGACGGAAAGTCCACTTCCTCCAAAGCGGTACAGTTACTGAAAATATAGCTTGCCAATGATTTAATTCCACTGCCAATATGAATTTTTTTCACCTTAGTACAACTGCTGAATGCCCAGCTTCCCATAGTTTCCACACCATCAGGAATAATCACATTTTCCAATGAGGTGCCACTGAATGCACTGTCACCAATGGTTTTAAGACTTTCGGGAAGCGTAATTTCAGTGAGTGCTGAACAATTGTAGAAACAGTTAGAACTTATTGTCACCAGTTTACTGCCAAGACTAATATCAGAAAGGGAACGGCAATATTGAAAAGCACCGCTTTCCAGTGTAGTACAACTGTCGGGAATAACAACATTGTTCAGTTTATTACAGTTATAAAATGCTCCTGAACCGATAGTCTGTAAGGCATTTCCGAAGTTGATGGCAGTCAGGGCAGTACATTCATAGAATGCATTGTTGCCGATATGTTCCAGTTGATTATTAAAAGTAATTTCTGTTAAAAGTGTACAGCCTCTGAACGCATATTCATCAACAGTATCAATAGCGTTACCCATTGTTACTTTCTCCAGTTTCTGACAATAGGAAAACGCATATCTGCCTATCTTTGTCACTGTCTTCGGAATAACATAACTTCCTTCATATCCTCTGCCCATTCTGACAAGCGTTGTCTTTTCTTTGTTGAAAAGAATGCCATGACTGTCAGCAGAATAATATTCATTGTCTTTATCTACCGTGAAAGTATCCAGAAGTTTATCGCCCGATATCGTATCTACCGTAAAATCTGATACCAGCTTTCCTAAGTGAACACTTTTCAGTGCTGTACAGTTGTTCAATGCCTCATAACCTATACTCTTCACCGAATCCGGTATGGTAAACTCTGTCAACGCAGAACAGGAAGCAAACGCATATTTTCCTATCGACTTGATGTTCGCTGACCATTTGATTTCTGACAACGCAGAACAGTAACTGAACGCATAGTCATCAATCGCTTCCAGATTTTCAGGCAATTCTATCGAAGTCAACGCATAACAACTTGAAAATGCACTGTACGCAATAGTTTTGAGTCCTTTACTGAATTTGACAGTTTTAGCCACTCTGTTATTGTAAAAACAGTATGTTCCCATATTGGTAAGCGTATCGGGAAGAACGATGTTTTCCAGCGAATAGCAATACCCAAATGCACTGTTGCCTAAAGTTTCCATATTCTTGCCCAAATTCAGTGTTTTCAGACCTATACAGTCATAAAATGCACTGTTCTCCACTTTTTTACAGGTATCGGGTAAATCGACACTTTCCAAAGCATAACAATACTCAAAAGCACTATCGCCGATTTCTTTCAGACTTGTCCCGAAATCAATCGTTTTCAGACTGGTACAGTCATAAAAAGCAAGTCTGCCGATTTTTTCTACCGTTGAAGAGAGTTTTACCGAAGTGACTTTACTCCTGTAAAAGGCTTCGTTTGCAATCTCAATGACATAGTAACCGTTGAAATCTTCAGGAATAACTACTTCTGTATCTGTTCCGATATACTTGGTGATAATGACTTCATCGTTTTCGGAAAGTTTGTATTCAAAGTCATAGATACTGGTTTCAATAACTTCTTCTGATGAAAGTTTAGCATTTTTCTTTTCTTTAGACACAGATGGTTTCTGCACATTCTCTGCCTTTGAAGCTGATAATGTAGCATCAGTCTTACGCTTTTGGGAAACTGACGGCGAATTATCATCGACAGTGGTATTGTCCGCTGCGACATTCATACAATAACCGTTGCTAAGTAACAATGATGCGGTAAGCACCATACTCAGTGCCGATTTCGGAATGGCTGAGGAGAGATACTTTTCTTTGTCTTCCATAAATTACCTCCTGATGAAATTAATTATATCAGTCTTAAAATGACAAATGCTTGTCCTTTTAAGAATAACAGCAAAAATATATATTTATATTATCACTTTTATACAGTTATGTCAATTATCTTTACAATTTTTTCATAACGATGGATAAAAAACTTGACATATTCCAAATGAAAAAGTATACTTATCGGAAATCAGCATAAGTTGTTCTTCAGAGGAAAACTTATTTTTTCGAACACTTTTTCGCTTTCTCGGTTTTGAATCATACGCATTTTTCAAAATCATAGTTGCAAAAGTGAACCTCTTAATACCTATTATTTTTCAGTTCCGTTGTTTAATTTTTCTGTTTTTTGCATGGAAGTCCACCATATCACTTAAATTGAATCAGTCAATGATTTTCTGAAAAATATTTGTCAGATAGAACATACACGCCATCGTTCCATCGAAAATTTCTTTGTCAATTTAATTTCAGGTATGATTGCTTATACTTTTCTGCCAAAGAAACCTTTAATTATCCTTCAAGATAAAAAAGCACTTGTCAAATATTAAGTGAAAAATTTTATCTTTAAAAAGCAAAGAAAAGTGTACATTTGAAAGCAATAATTAATCTCTTGTAAACAACTCCGTATTTTGATAGCAAAACTATAAGTATAAAGATATATTAAAATTCTATAATATATATAATAAAAAATGTTAAGTAATTTGTTTATAGCACTATTTATCGAACTTGCGTTTTTTCAAAAAAGTAGACGGTCTGCTGACCAAAATTGTCGGCAGACCGCCTACACTTTTTATTCTTCAGATATTTCTTCTGTGGTAATATCTGAATCTGTGTTTTCGGTTACTTGAGGGATATAGCTGTCTATAGGCAAACAGAGATTTCTGTGTTTCTTTTTGAGAAGATAATACTTTTCAAAAACAATCAGCAACGCAAAGATGATAATACCGACAACAAACAACAACACCGAAACAACAAATCCATCAGGAATATAACGGAAAGTAACGGTATGTTTGCCTTTAGTCAGTTCTACACCGACAAGTGCTTTATTGGCAAGAGGAGTAATTTCGGTTTCCACACCGTCAACATAGGCTTTCCAACCCTTTTCGTAAGGAATGGAAGTGAACATCATACCATTTTCTTTGACATTGATATCCCCGCTGATAGATGATGTATTAAACTCTGTAATATTGTAGAGTTCGTCACAGAGCGTTTCGTAACCTTTTTGGTAGACATCTTCATTAAATTCACATACAACGACATTACAGTTACCCGATGTACCATAACCGTACGGAATTTTGACTTTGACCTGTTCTCCTTTACTGAACACACCAAGCGAAATCAGATACGGAAATCTGACTTCATAGCGTTTTTCCACCCCGTTGCGGTCGGTAATATTGACGGCATTATCCTGACAGTTTTCACACTGCGTATAGGCATACAGCGGAACATTATCATGTTCTACCGTATAGGTAAGGGTAAGTGTACCCGAATCGCCTGTGGCATTGCAGAAATACTGCGTATCGCTGATAATACTTACGGGAAAGCCTGTAGACAACGGCGAAGCCTTCAAGGGGGTAAAGATATTTTCGTTAATGCTTGTAGCTTTGGCGAAGAAGTTTTCCTGTGCATCAAACGGTGTCTTTACCTTTGCCCCGTTCTTGTCAATATTGTAACTGAACACTTTGGTTGCCATTTTGGTCATGAAACCGAGTGCAAGAGGTGTCTTGTTCTTGTAGGAATTAGCCCCGATTTCCGTTTCCAGAAATTCCCAGTTGTTGGTATTGGCAGCAACAGAACGCCTTGCCAGCATATAATCAATATTCAGTATGGAACTGATTAACGGTGTATTTTCGCAATAGTAGTATCTGTTTCCTGCGTCCCAGCCAATCATACCCATACCGTTGACAAAATTCGTTACGGATTCATTGACCGTTGAGGAAAAGAATGAAACACCTTTATACCCATAAATTGCCGAATCGTTGATGGTATAATTCTGTTGCATTTCCATTCTGTAAAAAGGTCTGGTATCATTCTGTTCAATGTGTGATTTCAGGGTCTGGATAGGTTCATTCTGGTCAGGATAGCCGTCATGGGAAGTCACTCTGACTGTCTTTACCCCCAGAAAAGCTCCCGAAACCATTTCTGCCATGATAACAGCAAACAATCCTATCGAAACTATTGCTTTAGGCAGAATTTTGGCATCATACAGCAAAAACAAACCTATACAAACAACGGTAGTCGCCAGTGTCGCAATAACCGCTTCCATATTTTTTTCGTCAGAATCTGTTATCGTCTGAGGTCCCACATAGGCAAATACAACAAATACACCTGCCGTTACTCCAAGAATAAAGATATCCGAAAAAGTAATTTTTTCAAGAAATGTATACCCACGATAAGCCATCAGCACAACCACAAGACTTATCAGGAAAGAAAAACGGTATGGCAACATATTCGGCAAATGGAAACCGTGCATAATAAAGTTCGGCAATTTATATACACAACAGTACATAAAGAATACCAGCACAACCGCAGTGGCAATTTTTTCACGCAAAGCTATCTTGTCACAGCGGAAATAGAATGTTGCCAGCAACACACTGACAAACCCACAGTAAATATTGGGTAATCCCTCTTTATCGGTAGGTTTGGTATAAGTAACCATATTGGCAAGAATATCAGAAATATACTGTAAAACATCGTCCTGATATTGCCAGTCATATATATCCGAAAGCTGTGGCATGGTGTTTTCCATACTGTGCGTGTTCTGTAATGCCAACAATGCGGGTAACATGAATAGCAATCCTATACATAATGCCAGTACGGAAAATCCTGCAAAACTGCCTAATTTGATGAAAAATGCTTTTACTGTCGGCTTTTTAATGACCATGAGTACCAGAAAAACAATGACCATGAAAATACATACAAAAAAACCAATATAATAGTTCACAATCATCGTTAATGCCAGTGCTGTCACATAGACTTTATATTTTCCGTCAACAAGCAGAGAGTACGCTCCTGATACTACCAACGGACATAATGCAAATGCGTCAAACCAGATAACATTCCAGTAATATCCCATCGTAAACGCCGAAAGAGCAAAAAGCATGGAAAAAAATACCAGTGAAAAATCATTTTTCTTAAAGATGTTGCGTAACAATATCGCTGTAAACATTCCTGCACAACCGACTTTCGCCATAAGAAATACTGTCAGTGCTTCTCTGAGATATTCACTCGGTATAAAGAACAACAGTAAATTCATCGGGCTTGCCAGATAATAAGAAATCAGTGCGATATAGTTTGTTCCAAGACCTGTCCCCCACGACCACAACATCGAAGACCCTTCCTGTAATTTCGACTGAAAATTATAATAGAACGGGTAATACTGTTGCCAGAAGTCCGTTACCAATATCTGCTGGTCGCCAAACGGATATACCTTGTAAGACGCAAAGGCAATTCCCATAATGAGAAACGGCACACAAAAAGCCAGTATGATAAATCGCTGTTCATAGACTTTTTCTTTGAAGGTCTTTTTTGTCGGCACTTGTTCTTCGTTTTTTATCCGCCGATTACGGCTCATCGTCTATCAAATCCTTTCTGTTTAAGGGCTGTCGCCCTTAAAAATCCTGCCCACTTTTTTGAAGAAAAGTGGACAAAAAACTTTTAATTTTCACCGCTTAACCTTTGATAAACAATCCGAACGGAGTGAGCCAAAAAAGTTTTTGTCGAACTTTTTTCAAAAAGTTCGTGGGGTCAAGGGGCAACGCCCCTTGTGGGATTTTAAAGGGCAAAGCCCTTTAA
>CACYDZ010000295.1 GCA_902773265.1 uncultured Ruminococcus sp. | reverse complement strand
TTTGTCGAACTTTTTTCAAAAAGTTCGTGGGGTCAAGGGGTGAAACCACTTGTGGGATTTTTAAGGGCAAAGCCCTTAAACTCCCCATGAAAATTCAAAATTTGCATACGCAAATTCTGACAATCATTATTATAAGGAGCGATTATGAATGGCATTAGATGGTGCTTATCTGAGATATCTGTGTCATGAAATCAAGCAGAATGTCAGTGGAAGCAGAGTGGAAAAAATTTATCAGCCGAATAAAGATGAAATTGTCTTATCGTTAAGAAATGTAAAGGGAGCAAATAAACTTTTGCTGTCGGCAAGAGCCAACAACCCCCGTATCAATCTGACAGAGCATATCCCCGAAAATCCGAAAGTTCCGCCTATGCTCTGTATGTTGTTCCGCAAGAAACTCAGCGGAAGTAAGCTGGTGGATGTGCGTCAGCCAAATCTGGAAAGAATATTGTTTCTGGATTTTGACGCATTCAACGACTTTGGTGACCCTGTTACGCTTACACTGGCAATCGAAATTATGGGAAAATACAGCAATGTTATTTTAATTGACAGTGATGGAATGGTGATTGATGCTTTGAAACGAGTAGACCGTTCAATGTCGTCACAAAGACTGGTGTTGCCCAATCAAAAGTATGTCATGCCCCCAAAACAAGATAAAATGGACATTTTAAACGGCGATGCGAAAACATTATCTGAACAGATTACAGAATATCTTTTCTGTTTTTCGGCGGATATGAAACTTTCGAAAGCGTTGCTGAATACGGTTCAGGGAATTTCGCCGATGATATGCCGTGAGCTGGAATTTCTCACGGGAAAGGGAAAAGAACTGACGGTCAGTGCTGTACAGGGAGAATATCAGAAACGCCTGTTGTTTTTTCTGGAAAGAATGATTGCACAGATACAAAATCTTGAGGGAACGCCTTGTATGATTACCGTAGACGGCAGACCAAAAGATTTTTCCTTTATGGATATCACCTGTTATGGGGAATTGTCGGAAATCAGGCGGTATGAAAGTTTCAGCGGACTGCTTGATGATTTCTACCGTGAGCGTGACACCATAGAAAGAATGAAGTCCAGAACACAGGATTTGAACCGTTTTCTGGCAACGACAGTGGAAAGATTATCAAGGAAAATCAATTCACAGCGTATAGAGTTACAACAATGTGCCGACCGTGACGAACTGAGAATGAAAGGCGATTTGTTGCAGGCAAATTTATACCGTATGACAAAGGGAATGTCTGCCATTACGGTAGAAAACTATTACGATGGCAATACACCATTGACGATAGCTTTAAATCCGTCACTTTCCCCCTCACAGAATACACAGAAATATTATAAATCCTATCGCAAAGCCAAAACCGCTGAACAAATGCTTGCCGTACAGATTGAAAAAGCACAAACGGAACTGGAATATATTGAAACGGTCATAGAAAGTCTGAACAGGGCAGTTTCTGAAAGCGAACTGGCTGAAATCCGTCAGGAACTTACCGAACAAGGCTATTTGAAACCGCCTAAAGGTAAAGTGAAAAAACATTCCCCGTTACCGCCGTTACAGTTTATTCTCTCCAACAACATGACTTTACTGGTCGGCAGGAATAATAAGCAGAACGATAAGCTGACTTTGAAAACCGCTGATAAAAATGATATCTGGCTGCACACCAAAAATATTCACGGTACACACGCTGTCATTGTCACTGACGGTAAAGCCGTTGAGGAGAATATTATTGTAGAGGCGGCACAGATTACCGCCTATTACAGCAAAGCCCGAAACAGTTCACAAGTGCCTGTGGATTATACACAGGTCAGAAATGTGAGTAAGCCGTCAGGAGCTAAACCCGGTATGGTTATCTATGTCAGGAACAAGACCGTCTATGTTACCCCGAAACTGCCCGAAAACATTTCTGTCTGAGTGGAGAAAAGACAGAAAATTATTGTCAAAATCTGCTTACGCAGATTTTGTTTGAATTTTTTAGCCGATTAAAGGGCTACCGCCCTTTAAAATCCTGTTTTAAGGGCTGCCACCCTTAAAAATCCTGCCAAACTTTTTGAAAAAAGTTTGACCAAAAACTTTCCGTTATCATAGCGATAAGTTGTTTTTATCATTACGAATTTCAGAAAACCCTTTTCGACGGCTTAACCGCTAAATCCCCTTAAACTCATATACTCTCTTTGACAAAAATATTTCTTGTCTTATGCTATCATAAAGATAAGGAAAGTATATGATGAAAAAAGTCCATGTTGTTTTCTGACAGCACGGAGCGTGGTAACAAAGGGGCAGGTGTTATGCTTTTTAGTACGGAATGGAGAAACCGCTTGCACTATATTCCGCTGGACTACATTATCTCGGGAAAAATACCCTCCAGAACTTATTTTGACCCAAAAGAGTTGCGGGTGTTATCGGAAAGTATTATCAGAAACGGTGTATTACAGCCGATTATTGTGCGGAAATTATCGTCAGAAGAATATGAAATCGTGTCGGGGGAAAGACGGTTTCGGGCATCTCTTATGGCGGGTCTTGATGAAATTCCCTGTATTGTGCTGAAGTGTACGGAAAATCAGTCAGTGATAGTCAGCCTTATGGAAAATCTTCAGCACGAAAGACTGAATATGTTTGAAGAAGCGAATGTCATGAAATTCCTGATAACCGAATGCAGAATGTCAAAATTACAGATTGCCAGACGCTTAGGAAAAACAGCATCCGTTGTATCCGACAAGCTGGCATTGTTGGATTTCAGTGAAGAAGAACGGCAGTTGGTTATCAAGTATCATATTTCAGAAAATCATGTCAGAGCCGTACTGTTTCTGGACAGAGCGTTACGCAAAGAGGTATTGACGCAGGTGGCAGAATATTCTCTGACGATTTCTCAGACAGAACAGCTGATAGATAAAATTTTAAAATCTCACGACAGAAAACAACAGAAAAATCAAAGCGAAAGGTTTATTATAAAAGATGTAAGGATATTCCTCAATACATTCACCAAAGCGTTGGAAGTGATGAAGTCCAGTGGGATAAATGCACAGAGCAGTCAGAGTGAGAGTGAGGAATATGTTGAGTACTGTGTCAGGATTCCGAAGGAGTCTTTTTACAGTCAGAAAAAATAAGCGTACAAGTTTTCACTCATACCCATTTCCTTATCTGAAAACCTCATGACCCTCTTATGACAATAAACATTGTCATAAGAGGGTCGCCTGTTTTATAAGATAATAGAATTTTTCGGAACCTTGACAAGAGAACAGAAAACGGTTATACTGACACCAGTGATGAATAATCAGGAAAAAATAAAGTGTCGGAAATCTTAGCGACATAGGATAAAAAAGAAGATATCCATTCCTTTGACATATAGGTTGTTGTTTTACTGTTGTAAAAATAAAGATGATACGCTTCGTATCATTGAGGTGACAGAGCGTTTCTTGCTATTTTTAGTATTCTGTGCTATTTTCAAATTGTTCAAATCACAAATGAAAGGACAGAATGGAAATGAGAGAGAAACGCAAAAACACTTTATTCACAGGAATTGGACTGCTGACAGCTTTTGGCATATGGACAGCACTTATACAATGTATTGATGTGCAGAATATGGGACAGAACGGTACAAGGATTGGTTTTGCCACATTCAATGTATGGTTTCATCAGATTACTGATGTACATATGTTGCTTTATACCATCACAGACTGGTTTGGACTTGTTCCCATAGTAATCTGTCTGTGTTTCGGAGGACTTGGATGTGTTCAGTTATTAAAATGTAGAAATCTGTTTAAAGTTGATGCAGATATTCTTCTTTTAGGTATCTATTATATACTGGTGATTTTTGGCTATCTGTTCTTCGAGATGGTTCCCATCAATTACAGACCCATTTTGATAAACGGATTTATGGAGGCTTCTTATCCGTCCTCAACAACACTTCTGGTTCTGAGTGTAATGCCAACGCTGAAATTTCAGGTTGACAGAAGATGTACTGTTACGGCATTAAAAAAATTGACAGATGTATTTGTTGTTGTATTTTCGGCATTTATGGTTATGGGAAGATTGATTTCCGGTGTTCACTGGGCGACAGATATTATCGGTTCTGTTTTTCTTAGTGCAGGATTGTTTATGATGTATCGTTTTTTTGTGATAATGGCAGATGATATAAAAACAACATATCAATGTGAAAAGAGGATAAAGAATGGAGTTCAATGAGAAATTGCAGGAACTACGAAAAAGCAAAGGTCTTACACAAGAAGAACTGGCAGAAAAACTCTTTGTTTCCAGAACAGCCATTTCAAAATGGGAGTCAGGCAGAGGATATCCCAATATTGACTCGTTGAAAGAAATATCCCATTTTTTTTCCGTGACGATTGATGAGCTGATTTGTTCAGAAGAAATGCTGTCGGTGGCTGAAAATGAGAAAAAAGAATCTGTTGGTAAATATTTGTTTTTAATATGCAGTATTCTGGATATGCTGTTGGTGATATTACTGTTCGTTCCCATGTTCAGAAATGGGACGACATCCCTTTCGGTGGTATTTTTATTCGATATAACAGATATCAGTCTTTGGATAAAGATTGTCTATATAGCTGTTATAGGTATCGCCATTATCAATGGAGTATGCGGTATGATTATCAGCAACTTTGATAAACCGCTCTGGAATAAACATCGGCTTGTTACAGGAATGATTTTATCTGCTATTGGAGTTATCATCTTTATTGTGAGCAGGCAACCGTATGCAGGAATGATTTTCTTTGTATTATTGATGGTCAAGGGTGTTCTGTTATTCAAAGCAAAGTAATCGTTCTGCCAAAAATAAAACTGTTCAGGAGAAAAAAATGAATACAAATGATTACAAGATTCGTTTAGAAGAAGAAAAAGATTACAGAAAAGTGGAAAATCTTATCAGAGAAGCATTCTGGAATATTTACCGTCCAGGTTGCACCGAACACTATGTCATTCATATATTGAGAAACGACCTGTCTTTTGTAAAAGAACTTGATTTTGTCATGGAGAAAGACGGAAAACTGATTGGACAGAATATGTTTATGAAAACGGTCATCAAATCGGATAGCGGAGAAGATGTGCCTGTGCTGACGATGGGACCTATATGTATCACGCCGAAACTACAACAAAAAGGCTATGGCAAAAAACTGCTGGAGTATTCTTTAGAACAGGCTGCTGCATTAGGGTTTGGTGCGGTGTTGTTTGAGGGGAATATAGGATTTTACGGAAAAAGCGGATTTGATTATTCCAGAAAGCTCGGTATTAGATACCATGACTTGCCCAAAGATGCTGACGATTCCTTTTTTCTTTGCAAGGAACTGATTTCAGGATATCTGAACGGTATTACAGGTGTTTATCAGACACCACAGGGTTATTATGTCAATGATGAAGATGTAGAAAAATTTGACAGAGCATTTCCACACAAAGAAAAGCTGAAATTACCCGGGCAACTATTTTGAAAAAATTCCGTTTTGACAGAGATTTCATGAAAGAATCTTTTCAGTCCTGTGTTTCAGCAGGGCTGTTTTCTTTGGTATGGCGTGAAAGTGTATAGATGTGACAACAGATGAATTATGGATTTGTTCTCATTTTTTGCGAAAATTTTACTCTTAAAAATGACAAGTTTATGCGTTTTTGAAATTTGTTCATTTGTAAAATGGTAATAATCTTGTTTTGCATTACATAAAATTTCAAAGACAGACAATATGGAGGGGAAGAGATGAGGAAAAAAAATCTGTCACTATGGCAGTTTGCCGGATTTACACTGACCTCGCTGTCAGGAACACTTCTGCATTTTTTATAGGAACTGACCAACCGGAATATACTGGTTGCCCCTTTTTCAGCTGTAAACGAATCTACATGGGAACATATGAAACTGTTATATTTTCCGCTGTTTGTTTTTGCACTGATACAAAGCAGATTTTTCAAGGAATATGAAAACTTCTGGTGTATAAAACTTGTCGGAATTTCAACGGGAGTTATACTGATTCCTGTGTTGTTTTACACCTGTAACGGTGCATTTGGAAAAACAGCAGATTGGATTAATATTTCCATTTTTTTCCTTTCAGATGCCATAGCTTTTCTTGTAGAAACACAGCTTTTCAAAAAAGACAGTTTACTGTGCAGACGACCGAAATTTGCTTTTATCGTTATTGGTTTAATCGGTGTGCTGTTTGTAGTATTCACTTTTGCCGTGCCGAGAATCCCACTGTTTCAAAATCCACTGACAGCAATGTCATCAACTTAGCCGTGTTATTCCTCACTGCCTCTGAAATGACAGGTGTTTGTGCGATTTTTCAAATCAATCTATGTAGAGTAAGAGAACAAGAAGTTGTGCCTTTAAGCGTCAGCATAGACAGAAAAAATATCTTACAAGATATCCGGTTGCCAAAACTGACCAGATTTGATTTTATTGATTTCGTCTTTGACCTGAGAAGAATAAACAACAAAATTCAGTTTTTCATATATCTTCTGTGCTTTCTCAAGGCTCTCAATCGTTCCCTGCACATCATGGGCAAAGACACGGATTTTTGATTGATAGTGATAAGTTTTAGCGATATCAACATTTTCTTTGCCTATTATCGACATAAGTATAGATAATGTTTTCTCTATACATTGTTCAGCTAAATCATATTCGCCTTTTCTGGCAAGAAGTATACTTTTATTCCATAAACTAAAACTTATTCCGTAATCACAATGGCATTGTTCAAAATGTGTCAGGCTTCTCTGTATCATTTCTTCAGCTTCGTCATAACGGCTGAGTTTGAAAAGACATTGTGTCAAATGAAATTCTGTCCATCCCAAAGTTTCTTCCTTTGTATTTTTATAAAATTTATTGTCAATTTTATCATAAATATAAAGGAATTCCTTATAAGCATTTTCAGAATATCCACAATGGTTCAGGGCTTCTGCATAATGCCCCAGCAGATTTCTGTAAAGATATGCTTCATAATGACTGCATTGACTAATATCAATGTTCTGTAAAATTTTCTTCCCCTCTTTGCCCACTTCCAATGCCTTTTCATAGTATCCGGAAAGTGTCAGTCCGTGACATAATTTTGTATATCCGAAAGCCTTTTGTTCAAAAGTTATTCCTGAAGAAATCAATAATGAACAACTTTCAAAACTTTGCTGATATTGTGAAAGATAGTGAAACCCAAGAATTCTGACCATAAGAATATTATAGCGATAAAGATGATTGACGGGCAGTCGCTTATATATGGTATCGGATAATTCATTGATTCTGATTCTTTTTTGCACAGGATACTGGATATTCCATCTGAAATTTTCATAATAATTTGCAAGCATGGTATTACACACATCAGGATACTTGTTAAGTTCTTCGAGCATTATTTCACTGATAAGAGGGTGCAGATGCACAATATCCTTGATATTATCGTGAATAATCCAGCTTCTTGCAATTAAGCTGTCTATCAGTTCGTAATCCTCATACTCACACCATTCATAAAACTTGACAACTTCTATTCCGGAATTAGGAAACAAAGACAAATTCATCAGTAAATTTTTTTCTTCTTTTTTCAGGGCAGATAACCTAAATACAGTTCTGAGATGGTCAATTATCTGTTCAGATACTCTTTGTTCTTTATTTTGCCTATTGGAACTATCTTTTTTTAACAGTTGGAACATCTTTTCAGGACTTATACGGTTTTTCTGCATGGCAGCAGCAATCAATCTGATGGAGAGAGTATGTCCGTTCATATATTCAATCATTTTCTTTATGGTAGTTTTGTCCTCAGATGTGATTGCTCTTGTATATTCGGAGAGGAATAATTCAACAAGTGTGTTTTGGTCTTTGATAGCTTCTATTTTTATCTCATTTTTTTTATTATGATAAACACGCGTTGTAAAAATAACCGTGTATGAACCCGAAAGAAATCTGTCGAGATACGGGTCATTCTCAACATCAAAATTATCAATGATGATAAGTACGCTCTTATCCGCTATTTTCTTCAGAATATCCATTTTCCTCAGACTATATTTTTCATCGCTGTCATTTGGGTAATCTATACGGGAAATACCGGTTATCGGAAATAAATTATCACTTCCGATAGTACAGGTCAGATTATTGTTAAATGGAATCCATATTATCTTACTGTAATTATCCATATTATCAATAAGATATTGTTTTGCAATTTCGCTTTTGCCGATACCTCCCATACCGACAAGAAAAAGTTTATTATTACCTCCTGATAATTGCTGACTTATTTTTTCTAATTCCTGTTTGCGTCCGATAAATCGTACATCAGGATATGACAGAGAATTGACAAGACCGACAGGCTGGTTTATCATTATATTCGTATGTTGGTTTTGTTCAAGACATACTTTTACTTTATCCGTCAGTTCTTTTATCCGCTCTTCCATGGGCGGAGTTACTCCGTCTATCCAATGCTCTTGCCCAAGATAATATTTTATATTTCCGCTGAGATTATCGTTGGATACTTTAAACGGCAATATGATAACACTTTCATTTCTTCTTATCCGTTCCACCACAAGATTGATTTCACTTAAAACATCATGTGACTTTGACGCTTTTTCATTGATAACAACGATAAATATACTACATTCATTAATTGCTTTTTCAATGCTGCCTGCATATGGTCCGACAACATCTCTTGGAGCATACCAACAGCGTATTCCTTCCGCTTCAAGATGATTGCAGATGGCTTTTGTTATATGCGAACTTGTTTCTGTATGATAACTGATAAAAATTTCTGCTGACATTTAATCACACTCTTTGCTCATAATTTTTTATTGTATGGTTTACTTATAGTTGTTTCCGACACTTTTTTGTTGAAATTAGTATACTTTTTTATTTGAAAAGTGTCAAGTTTTATGATACAAAATATTGGTGATTTTTTGTC
>CACYDZ010000294.1 GCA_902773265.1 uncultured Ruminococcus sp. | reverse complement strand
TTTTTTCGACAGCTTTTTTATTATATGATATTCTTCCCTGTTTGTCAACAAATAATCCGCAAAAAATTCAGATTTGTCTATACAATATAATAAAGCATTTTTTGTTTATTTTGATAATAGCATTTTACACAAAAAATATTTATAATAGTAAACACTAAAAACATTATGAGGTGATAGTCTATGGAATGTAAGTCTGTAATTACCATCAGCCGACAGTTCGGCAGCGGTGGCAGAGCAATCGGAAAGGAACTTGCACAACGCCTGAATGTGGATTTCTATGATAAGGAACTTATCTCACTTGCTGCAAAAGAGAGCGGTATTGACCCGTCCGTATTTGAACACATTGACGAACAAGCTACCAACAGTCTTTTGTACAGTCTTTCTTTGGGAATGTACGGTTTTGGACAGACAGGTTATTCTCCCCGTGACCAGATTTCCATTAATGACCGTCTGTATCTCCTCCAGCACGAAATTATCAGGAAACTTGCGGATAAACCGTGTGTTATTGTGGGCAGATGTGCGGATTATATTCTGAAAGAGCGTCAGGACTGTATCAGCATCTTTATTTATGCCGACATGGATTACCGTGTAAAGCGTGCTGTAGATGTACGCAATGTGCCGAAAGAAAAAGCTGAGAGTGTCATTCGCAAAACAGACAAGACAAGAGCCAATTATTATCAGTTTTATACCGAACAAAAATGGGGTATGCCTGAAAATTATCATCTGTGTCTTAATTCGGCAAAACTCTCTGTCGAAAAAGCGGTTGATGTCATTGAAAATTATGTAAACGCCTTTCAGATTTAAGGGCTGCCACCCTTAAAAATCCTGCCCAAAGGCTCCGCCTTTGGAAACCGCCCACTTTTTGAAAAAAGTGGGGCAAAAACTTTTTCGGTTCACTGCGTTCGGCTGACAATTTCGGGAATAATTTTCTTTGAAACTGTGCATACTATAGGCAAACCTGAAAAGGAGAGTGTATATATGGCTGACAATCAATATTCGGGAACACAGACCGAAAAGAATTTATGGGAGGCTTTCGCCTTTGAATCACAGGCAAGAAACAGATATACTTTTTTCTCACAGACGGCTCAACAGTCGGGGTTTGAACAGATAGCTTCGCTTTTTCTCAAGACCGCCGAAAATGAACTGGCTCACGCAAAACTATGGTTTGACGCTCTGAATGAAAACGGCGATATTTCCCAATGCCTGACAAATTCCGCTGACAAGGAAAATGCTGAATGGACGGATATTTATCAGCGTATGGCAGAGGACGCTGACAAAGACGGATTTCCTGAACTGGCAAAACAGTTCAGAGGTGTTGCCGAAATCGAAAAGCACCATGAAGAACGCTTCCGAAAGTTACTGCATAATGTTGATACCGCAGAAGTATTCAGAAAAAGCGGTGTTGTTGTCTGGGAATGTCGTAACTGCGGACATATCATTACTGGAATGCAAGTTCCTGAAACCTGTCCCGTATGCCGTCACCCGCAAAGTTTCTTTGAAGTGAAAGCTGAAAACTATTAACCTCACCCACTTAAAAAATAAAAAAGTCAGAAACTTTTTCGGCTCACTTCGTTCGGCTGACCATTTTATTTTCCGCTGAACTATGGATAAAAATTTCCTTCTATGCTATAATCATAAACAAAGATTATCGGCATGGGAGGAAATTCATTTGCTTAAAAAAACATTCATCTTTCTGCTCATCACTCTGACCGTTTTCGGAAATACAACAGGGTGTACTTCGACAAATCCAACTGATTCCACTTCTGTTCCCACACAGAATACACAACCTGCCCCAACGGAAATCACCTATACTTTATCCAACCCAACAGCTAATGTAACACTGGAAGTAACGGGCAATGCAAATATACCTACAACATTTATGGAAAGTAATCACCTCGAAGGAGCGGATATAGGAACAATCTACATTCAGGACGGTATAACAGGCATAGACGCAAAGGCTTTCTATCAATGTTATTTCGATATCGTTTTTATGCACAACTGCAACAGCCTTGTTTCTATCGGCGATTACGCTTTTACAAACTGTACTATGCAAACTGTCACTCTCCCTGAAAGCGGTGTAAAGTATATCGGAGACGGTGCTTTTCAGTATTGTCATCGGATAACCTCTTTTTCCATTCCTGACGGTGTTACCGCTGTCAACGACTATACTTTCTTCGACTGCCAAAGCTTAAAAAGTATCGACATACCTGACAGTGTTACTTCTATCGGAAACTGTGCTTTTGACGGTTGTTCCAATCTGAAAAATGTCACTCTCCCCGATGGCGTTACCTCTATCGGAACAGAGGCTTTCGGCTGTTGTACCAATCTGGAAAGTATCTCTATCCCTGACAGTGTAAAAAATATCAGCGATGATGCTTTCAAAGATTGCCGTCAAGTGGTTATTCACTGTTCAAAAGGTTCGTATGCCGAAAACTACGCCAAAGAACATCAATTAGCAATTAGCAATGAGTAATTAGCAATTATGGGAAAATAACAAAGGCTCGTTTCACTCGGATTGATTATCAGAGGTATGGCGGTGACAATTAAAAGTTTTTGTCAACTTTTTTCAAACTTACTTTTTTTGAAAAAAAAGTAAGCAAAAAAACTTTCAAGGCTCGCTTCGC
>CACYDZ010000293.1 GCA_902773265.1 uncultured Ruminococcus sp. | reverse complement strand
TGTACTTACCGCACTTGCCAAAGCAACACTCTGTACCATTACGGCGGACAGTATCACCGACAATACTTTTTTGGAATAAATCATAATAAAAGACCTCCCTTTGAATAATTAGTAATTAGCCGTTTGCCATTAATTACCGATTAGATTATAACATAAATGAAAATATCAGACAATTTACAATATGCCAATTTTTCAACAAGTGTTTTTAGTAATATTGACGGGATATACAAATTTTTTCAGTAATCTATTTTCAAGGAAATGTTTTTGTGATATGATATAAAGCAATCCAATAATTTGATGAGGGAAGATAAAGATTATGGAAAATTATTATCCGATAGTGATTATCGGCAGTGGTGTAGCCGGACTGTACGGAGCATTACAGTTTGATGAAAGATACAAAGTGCTGATAATTTCAAAACGAAATGCAGAATTATCCAACAGTTCTCTGGCACAAGGTGGAATTGCAGCGGTGCTGGACGGAAGTGACGATAATATAGAATTGCATATAAAAGATACCATGATTGCCGGAAAATACAAAAACAATCCTGAAGCGGTCAGAGTACTTGTCAGCGAAGGCGGAAAAGATGTTATCCGTCTGAAAGAACTGGGTGTAGATTTTGATTTGGACAGCAACGGAGAATTGCTGAAAACACTTGAAGCAGGTCATAGTCGTAACAGAATTGTACACCACAAAGATTTTACAGGCAAAGCCGTTACCGACAGACTTATCGAACTGGTGAGAGAAAGAAAAAATATTGATTTCATTGAAAATACTCATGTGTTTTCTGTAGATAAAGCCGAAAACGGATTTTATATCGGTATGCTGAAAGACGGCAATATAGAAACGGTAGCCTGTTCCTATTGTATTCTGGCAACGGGAGGTATTGGCAGGGTATATAAATACACTACCAACAGTGCTATTGCCACAGGTGATGGAATTGCATTTGCCAAAAAGCTGGGAGCAAAAATTATGCACCTTGACCGTATACAGTTTCACCCTACCGCTTTTGCGGGTGAACAGGGCAGAGAAAGATTTCTCATCAGTGAAGCTGTTCGTGGAGAGGGTGCAGTACTGCTTAACTGTTATGGAGAAAGATTTGCCTTTAACTATGACGAAAGAGGAGAACTTGCCCCCAGAGATGTTGTCAGTGAAGCCATCATCAAGGAATCTATGCGGACAAACAGTGAAAATTTTTATCTGGATATTACCCATAAAGACCCTGAATTTATCAAAGCAAGATTTCCTATGATTTACGAAAACTGTCTTGCAGAGGGTATTGATATTACTGTAGAAAAAATTCCTGTATTCCCGTGTCAGCATTATTTGATGGGGGGAATTGATGTAGATTTGTATGCCAGAACATCTGTTGACAGATTATATGCGACAGGAGAATGTTCACATACAGGTGTACATGGTGCTAACCGACTGGCAAGCAATAGTCTTTTGGAAGCACTGGTTTTTTCAAGGCGTGCCGCAACAGATATCATGGATAAACTGACAAAAGACTGCTCCATTGTCAAGGGCAGTATGCCAAAGTACAGCATGGGGCATATTGTTTTACCGACAGGTATACGGACAGAAATTCGTACTACTTTACAGGACAGCTATTTTGTCATTAAAAAAGCTGAAAAATTTGAAGAAAGTTTTCAGCGTTTCAATACTATTCTGGAAAATCTGGAAAATACAGATTATATCTTAAATTCCGCTTATATTGAAGCAAAAAGTCTGGCAACAGTAGCACAGGAAATCATGTTGGAAGTGACAGGCAGAAAACAACAGGAGGACTATTGATATGTTATTAAATCCATTTTATATAGACAATCTGATTAAAAACGCATTACTGGAAGATATCAACTATATTGATTGTGCAACGGACTATCTTATTCCTGACGAACAGATAAACACGGCTAAGTTTATCGCTAAGGCAGACGGTGTACTTTGTGGAATAGAAATTGCTTTGCGTGTCTTTACTTTGTTGCAGAGTGATGTGACTTACGAAATATTCATTAAAGACGGCGAAAAGGTAAAATCCGGCGATATTATCGCCACGATTACGGGCAGAACAAAAACACTGCTCAAAGGTGAACGGACAGCTTTAAATCTTTTACAGCATATGAGTGGTATTGCTACACAAACTGCTCATTGTGTCGAACTGATACAGGGAACGAAAGCCTCCATTGCCGATACAAGAAAAACATTGCCTAATCTCCGTCCCATTCAGAAATATGCGGTAACTGTCGGTGGCGGAAAAAATCACCGTTATAACCTGTCTGATTGTGCTATGCTTAAAGATAATCATATTGATGCAGGAGGCGGTATTACCAATGCGGTCAATACATTGCGTGGTAAACTTGGTCACACCGTAAAAATTGAAGTGGAAGTCCGTAATCTTGATGAACTTAATGAAGCATTGACTGTCGGTGCAGATATTATCATGCTGGATAATATGTCACCCGAAACGATGGCGGAAGCGGTAGCTATCACAGACGGCAGAGCTTTACTGGAAGCGTCAGGCGGTATTACTGCGGAAACTATCCGTAAAGTTGCCGAAAGCGGTGTAGATATTATCTCACTCGGAGCGGTCACTCATTCTGTCAAAGCCTTTGATATCTCCATGAAAATCCAATAGTAAATTGCTTTGTGTATCATTACAAAGAGTAATGTCTGACAAAATCTGCTTACGCAGATTTTGTTTGAGTTTTTAGCCGATTAAAGGGCTTCGCCCTTTAAAATCCCACAAGGGGCTGCCGCCCCTTGACCCTGCCAACTTTTTGAAAAAAGTTGAC
>CACYDZ010000292.1 GCA_902773265.1 uncultured Ruminococcus sp. | reverse complement strand
TACGCTTTCAAAACAAGAAAAGAAAGAGCTTGATGATTGATGTCTGACTTCAATAGCAGGCACAGGCATAAGCACCGCAAAACTAGTGGGAAGGGTTTTTTAATTCTTCCCGTTATGTTTTTTGCGGTGATTTGTTTAGCGGTTTATATAGCAATATTCCCGTCTTTGAAGTTGTTGAAAGAAGAACTGGGGGTTTTGTTTTCTGATAGTGTTAAAAATTATTCATCAGATGAGTATAAGAATATTTTTGTGCCTGTCGCCGAAAAACCAACAGAAATCATAACGGATAGTCAGGGGAAGGTAAAAGAACAGCCCACAGAACTGGAAACTGTTCCCGCAAGAACATTGACCTATCCGTCTTATAATAATCTCTTTGGAGAACTGATTATTGAAGAATGTGGAATAGATGTGCCGTTATTTTTTGGCGATGATGATGTCGCCTTGCGAAACGGTGTGGGAATTTATGCGGGGAGTTTTATTCCCGGATACGGCGGAACCATTCTGATTGCCGGGCATAACAACACCTATTTCAATGGTCTGAAAAACGCCGCAAAAGGACAGATTGTCAGAATTAAAACCAGTTACGGAAATTATCAGTACCGTATTAATGATGTTGCCGTAAAGAAGGCTAATGATGGGTCTGCGTATGATTTGTCTGCCCCAAGAGAAAATCTGATAATGTATACCTGTTATCCTTTTGATGAACTGGGACTTACACCTTGGCGTTGTTTTGTGTATGGGGAATTGATATCAGGACCTCAGGTTGTCGACAAGTATGAGGAAGAAGACGATGAGGACGATTTTGAGGATTTTGATGACGATGACAATGCAGACAGTGGGGAGGGAGAATAATGGCAAGACACCACCATACCTCTAAAGCTGTCAAAGTGATGTATGTTGTTCTTTCGTTTATTCTGTCCTGTATGATGCTGGTGCTTTCGCTGGCGTTGATTTTACAGTTCACCCTCTTCAAGCAGGATTTTATCACAGGCAGTATGGAGAAAGTCAGTTATTATGAATTGTTGCGTGCCGAAATTCTGCGTAATCTCAAAGATTTGGGTTATGCCAGTGGTATTGATGAAAGTTTCTTTGATGATTTTCTGGACGAAACCGTTATCAGGGAAGATATGACGGAATATATGACGAATTTCTATTCGGGAAAGAAAACGGTTGTCAGCACAGACAGGTTCAAACAGGTATTCAATAAAGCCCTTGATGAATATATCGTTAAGAAGTCTATCAAGCCTGAAAGTGTTTCCAAAGAAAACAGGGAATATCTGGTTAATAAGGCGGTATCTGTTTACCGCAAGTCTGTACAGATACCGTTTCTCAGCCGTATTTCTGGACGCTTTATGGAAATTAAACAGGTATTGCCCGTAACGATAGGGGTAAGCAGTGCTTTTATTGTCCTTTTGATGATTATTCTGATTTTCTCCAGCAGATGGAAACACCGTGCAGTGAGATATATATGTTATGCAACCATTACGGGATTTATTGGTATGATGGTTTCTTTTATTGCTTTGATAGCCACAAAGAAAAAAAGAAATCTGAATATTACCTCTCAGGCTGTCCGTGATTTGTTTGACTATATCAGTAACCACTTTACGATGACTTTTTTGTATGTCGGCATATTTTTTGCGGTAGTTTCTGTCGCTTTGTTTATTCTTTTCCGTTATATTTACCCTAAAAGAACACATTCTCATGTGGGAAAAGGTTCATTGGAAGTTTCTGACGAAGATGATTAATGCAACGGTCTGTCATGTCTGTATGATGACAGACCTCTTTTTGTTAAGAAGAGTTGAAGAGGGCAGTCCTTTGACGGATTGTTTTTCAGATAAAATAAGATTTCTTACTTTGTTCGGAATGACAGACATTTTTGCTGTTGTTTAAATTATAGTTTATAGAATGTTTGAGGGTGCTTGAACATATATTTTTCCTGAAAGTGAAAATTTCAGGAGGCATAGCATTATGTTCGTGATTAAAAAAATTGACCGCAAAACAATTATTGCCGTGCTGTTGGCAATATTATTATTGTTGACAGTAGGCGTAAAGCTGACTTTTTTAAGTCAGCTACCCACAACAGCCTATTGTGAAAGTATGGGAAATTTCTGTATACAGATTGATGAGAATTATTCTTTGACGGATTTTTTTCAACAATTTGACATCGTTGTGGATGAAAATACAATGACGGAAAGTGAAATTATGATACCGTCAGTATTTAATGCCGTTTATGACAGCTATAATGCTTTGCAGAAAAATCAGGGATTTGACCTGAATGACTACAAAGGGAAAAAAGCAGTGCGATATACTTTTGATGTTCTTAACGATAAGGAAAACTATGATGTCAAAACGAATATCATTGTGTGTGAAAACAGGGTTATTGCAGGAGATTTATGCACCTATGCTTTAGACGGCATGATGACAGCATTGACAGATAAAACAATGATACAGGGGTAATCTGATTTGAGTGAACTGCAAAGACTGGATAAATTTATTGCTTCACAGGGGACTTTAAGCCGTAGTGAAGTCAGAAAGATGATAAACAGCGGAAAAATTACGGTCAACGGTGAAGTAGTAAAAAAGGCAGACGGTAAAATCCGCTTTGACGATACGGTCTGTATCAACGGTCAGGAAATCCTATACAAGCCGTATATCTATCTTCTGATGGATAAGCCGTCGGGAGTGGTGTGTGCGGTGAGCGATAAAAAGGAAAAGACCGTTATTGACCTTATTCCTGAAAAATACAGAAGAAAAGATTTGTTTCCCGTAGGCAGACTGGATAAAGATACTGAAGGCTTACTCATCATTACCAACGATGGTGATTTTGCCCACAAAGTGACCTCGCCTAAAACAAATCTTTACAAAACATATCATGCCATTATTGACAGCAGTATCAGTGAGGAAGATGTACAGGCTTTTGCTGACGGTATTGTGTTCAAAGACGGTACAAAATGTCGGAAAGCCTTTCTGCGACAACTCAGCTGGGATAATCACCCTATTGTGGAAGTGAAAGTCTGTGAGGGAATGTTCCATCAGGTAAAAAAAATGCTGTCAGTTCGTGGAAAGAAAGTTCTTCACCTTAAAAGAACTGCTATCGGAAATCTTACGCTGGACAGCATTTTGAACAAAAGAAAATTTGTCGAAATGGATTATTTGGCAATACACGGTATTCTGTTTGACAATTTGCACGAAATCTATTGTTAGTTTTTCGCAGGATATCGGATTTGTAAAATATTCAAATTAATATTTAGTGAAAAATAGGCTAGTAACTTTCGTCGAAAAGTGATATATTTATATTCGTAATTATAAACCTTGCATTTGACAGTAAGGGAAAATATAGGAGGTATGTGGAGATGGCTGATGTAAGGCTTGAACACATTTATAAAATTTATGACGGCGGAGTTGTCGCTGTATCAGATGTAAACCTTGATATCCAGGATAAGGAGTTTATTATTCTTGTCGGTCCTTCAGGCTGTGGTAAGTCAACAACATTGAGAATGATTGCCGGTCTTGAAGACATCAGTAAAGGAACTTTGACTATCGGTGATACCATTGTCAACGATGTTGCTCCCAAAGACAGAGATATCGCTATGGTATTCCAGAACTATGCGTTGTATCCTCATATGTCAGTTTATGACAATATGGCATTCGGTCTGAAACTCAGAAAAGTTCCCAAAGAGGAAATCCGCAGAAAGGTTGAAGAAGCTGCCAGAATCCTGGACATCGACCATTTGCTTGAGCGTAAACCGAAGGCTTTGTCCGGCGGTCAGAGACAGCGTGTTGCTTTGGGTAGAGCGATTGTCCGTGACCCTAAAGTATTCTTACTAGACGAACCCCTTTCCAACCTGGACGCAAAACTCAGAGCTCAGATGAGAACAGAAATTTCCAAACTTCATCAGAGACTGGGTACAACATTCATCTATGTCACACATGACCAGACAGAAGCTATGACAATGGGTACAAGAATCGTTGTTATGAAAGACGGTTTTGTTCAGCAGGTCAATACTCCTCAGCATCTGTACGATTTCCCTTGTAATGAATTTGTTGCAGGTTTCATCGGTTCACCTCAGATGAACTTCATCAATGCAGTTGTCGGTAAGAGCGGTCCTACTTACACACTTTCCTTTGACGGTATTACACTGGCTATTCCTGATTCCAAAGCTACTCAGCTTTCCGGGTATGTCGGAAAAGAAGTTGTCTTTGGTATCCGTCCTGAACATGTTTACGATGACTATGACAGCATTAACAAGTATGCCAATGCTATGGAAGCTAAAGTAGAAGTTACCGAATTGATGGGTGCTGAAATTTATCTGTATCTCACAGTTGGTTCAGCGTCTGTTACCGCAAGAGTTGCTCCTACCTCTAAGGCTAAACCCGGCGATACCATCAAAATTGCTTTCGACCTTAGTAAGTTACATATCTTTGATAAGGAAACGGAACAGAATATCGCTTTACCTGTCGGATTTGACCATAACGGAAGTTCTTCTACAGTCAATTTGTTCAAATAATTTTTTCTGAATATTCACAGCTACAGGGTATAAAATTTACTTTGTAGCTGTTTTTTCAACCACAGGTTTAATGACAGAACCTGTAAATCAGTAGTATAATCATGTCAACAAAACAGAAACGGAGTGATGTATAATGAACCTTAAAGAGGCTTTCCGATTTCAGAATAAGTTACAGATCCTGATGGAAACTGTCGAAAGGATTCTGACGGTGGAAGACAATGTGATTAAAACACAAAAAACTTATCTCTACAAGAAAGCTATGCCTCAGGCGGCTAACGAAACAGTAACGGAAGTCCCCAATACAGAGTATTATGCCCAGATTAATCAGCTTACCGATTTTTTACTCTATCTCCTCAAGGAACACGAAAAACTTTCGGGGATTATCAATACTGTCAAGAAAAGTCTTTCCCTTGATATTGACGGGGAAGTCAGTCTGAACAAACACCGCCAGAGTATCGCCAATATTTTCCGCAAAATGACAGCTTTGAAAAATTCCGAAATCGTCAGCCAGAGGGCGGGTACGGGTTACTGCTTCAATGCGGAAGGTAATCAGGTCGCCTACAAGTGCGATATCAAAACGGTGAAGACAATCAATTTCGACCGTAACAAGGTTCGCCGTTACGCTACCGAACTCACAACAAAATCAGACAGTATCTCTTCTGAAATTGATTCCTGTATGATAAATTCGGTAGTGGATTATACTGCTCCGTTTGATGTCAACGACAGCTTTTCGGATATTTTTGATGATTTTCTTGCCCGTGTCTGATATCAGGCGATTGCACGGCTCGTATACGAGCGGAAAAGTGCAAAGCACTTTTCGGATAAAAACACAAAGTGTTTTTATCCGTGCAATCACCACAAGAACGACCGCTTGCTTTACGACAGAATAGGTTACTGCGAAAATCGGTTCAGGTGCGGATGAACTATAACCCCGCATATTTTTCTTTTGATTGATTGCAATGTAAAATAGAAAGCACTCTTCGCTGTTATCCAGCGTCAGAAAAGTTCTTTCGTCAAAGTTTCAGATGTGAGAATTTGTGATTTCTTTCTTTTGTACTGTCGCTTCGCAGAAAACTTCAATTTTGTATTTGGATATCTCAGGATATTTTTACCTGTTTTGTGCAGGACAGAAAGCACGGTTTTTACTGTGTGATGATGTTCTGAACAAGACAAAAAATGGTTTAAGCGGCGGCTTATTCTGTTGTAAAGCAAGCGGTCGGAAAAGGGAAGAGGACATTCAGTACAGGCTGAATGTCCTCTTTGCACAATAATTTCATTCATTGGTGTCTGTAAAATCAGACTGAGAGCATAAAGGTTATCCACACTCGGCAGACATTTTCCTTTTTGCCATTTGTAGATAGCCTGCGGTTCTTCAAAGCCGAAAAATTTCTGTAAATCTTTTACAGAAAGCCCTTTGTTCTTACGCAGATGCAGAATATTTTCCCCTGTTGCCACCATATCAATGACGGGAAAAAGTATATCAGACATACAAAAACCCCCTTCTTTAATCAGAAAACAACATTTTACCAGTTGATTATAACTGCTTTTTTATCAAAAATCAATACATATAGAGGAGAATGATTATGACAAAAATGATACCGCTTGCCAAACAGAGCAAGAAAGCCCGAAAAGAATATTATAAGCAAAAGAGGAATATGTGGCAGACCAATCCTGTTACCAGAGTAAAAGAAAGCAAAAAAATCTATAAGAGAAACCGTTTTCAGGCAAAATCAGAAACTGAAAACGGTTTTCTTTTTGGTGTTGACACTTTTACTGAAAACTATATATAATAATTAAGAGAGATATTCAGGAAAGGAATTGGTATAGATGAAAGACGAAAGTAAGTCTGTGGCAATAAGAATTTCAGCAGTAACAATAGCGTTGAATTTTCTGCTGACGGTATTCAAATTTGTTGCGGGAATTGTGGGAAAATCAGGAGCGATGCTGTCAGATGCAATCCATTCAGCATCTGATGTGATAAGCACGATTATTGTTATTATAGGGTTTATTCTGTCACGGAAAAAGAGCGATATTCAGCACCAATACGGTCATGAACGGCTGGAATGTGTTTCGGCACTCATTCTGGCAGGAATACTGGGGGTGACGGGTGCAGGTATAGGCTATACAGGACTGAAAACTATTGTTTCGCAGAATTATCAGACTTTGGCAACACCGACATCTTTAGCCTTAGTGGCTTCTGTTATTTCCATTCTTGTCAAAGAAATGATGTATTGGTACACTGTTCTGGGAGCAAAAAAAATCAACAGTTCTTCTCTCAAAGCGGACGCATGGCATCATCGCAGTGATGCACTTTCTTCAGTCGGTTCGCTGATAGGTATTTTCGGAGCAATGCACGGGGTTAAAATTCTTGACCCGATTGCTTGTGTAGTTATTTCCCTGTTTATTCTGAAAGCGACTTATGATATTGTCAAAGACGCTGTGGATAAGATGATAGACAAGTCATGTGACGAAGAAACGGTTGCCAGAATGACAACCCTTGTTATGGAACAGGACGGTGTGAAACGGCTTGATGTTATCCGCACACGGCTTTTCGGCAACAAAATCTATGTGGATATTGAAATTTCCGCTGATGAAAATTTACGCCTGAAAGAAAGTCATGCCATATCTCAGAATGTTCATGATGCTATCGAAAAAGAATTTCCTCTTGTCAAACACTGTATGGTTCATGTCAATCCGTACAATCAAAGTTAAAGGGC
>CACYDZ010000291.1 GCA_902773265.1 uncultured Ruminococcus sp. | reverse complement strand
GAAATGTCAAAATTTGCATACGCAAATTTTGTTTTGATTTTTTAGCCGATTAAAGGGCGTTGCCCTTTAAAATCCCACAAGGGGCTTTGCCCCTTGACCCCACGAACTTTTTGAAAAAAGTTCGGCAAAAACTTTTACTTGTCACCGCTGAAAGTTTGCTGAATAAATCGAGCGAAGCGAGTCTTGAAAGTTTTTTTGCTTACTTTTTTTCAAAAAAAGTAAGTTGGAAAAAAGCAGATTAAAAAAATATTCAAAGATTATTCACGGCATAACAAAACCGTCACGGTATATTATATTACGCAAGAACAATAAAATCAATATCCCAACGATATCATCAGAAAATAACGGTAAGAAAAGCGTATTTTTGCCAAAAAACGACCGATAGGTTTTATGGATTTGACAGATTATAACAAAAAATTTTAACCGATTGTTTTTGTCGGATTGTGCTATTGCAAAGCAAAAGAGTTCGTGATAAAATCATGTACGCAAGAATGTTATTTTTTGTGTTTTTAAGGTATAGGAGTATCTGAAATGAAAAAGAGAAATTTTAGGAAAATTTTAATCGTTTCTGCGATACTGGTAGGATTTGGCATACTGGCAGGAGGCGTATCAGCAGATAATAAAGTTGGTTGTGTTGATAGGTTTACCGCCGACAGGCAAAGTGCAAAAACGGTAACGCTTAACTGGGATAAAGGTATCAACACAGATGGTTATGCGGTATACCGAAAGGAAAGTATGTCGGCAACAGACTATAAGCAGATTGCAGATATTACCGATGCTGCCACAGTGAAATTTGTGGACAAGACCGTTTCACCGGCGACCAAATACGATTATATGATAAAGACCTATCAGAAAAACGGTGACGAAAAGATTTACAGCAAGGGCGAAAATCTGAAAACAGCATCCTCACCCGTCAGAACAGAAAAATTTGAACTTGTGGCACAGAATGCAAAATCGATTTCTCTGAAATGGCAGAAAGTCAAAGGGACAACAGGTTATACCATCTACCGTTCTGA
The DNA here is from genome assembly GCA_902773265.1 of uncultured Ruminococcus sp. Lineage (GTDB taxonomy): Bacteria > Bacillota > Clostridia > Oscillospirales > Acutalibacteraceae > CAG-964. Next base: position 1,105 of record CACYDZ010000291.1, on the reverse strand, counting down.
GGGAAAGGGTAAAGAATTTACCAAAATTGCTGATGTTGTCGGAAAAGAAAAATATGTTGACAGAGAACTTACTCCTGCTCACAGTTATCATTATTATATTTGTTCCTATGTGGAAGTGGCAGGGGAAAAGTCTTATGGGGAAAAGAGTACCGTTCTCAAAACAGCTACCAGCCCCGAACAGATAAAGAAAATTGAAAATGATGTGCAGAAAGATAATGCCATTAAATTCAAGTGGGATAAATCCAACGGTGCGTCAGGGTATGTGATTTACCGTATGACGGAAAATCCTGATGACTATGATTTTGAAGTCACCTATGATGAGGACGGTAATGAACAGCCGACACCAAAGGCAGGGGATTATGTCAAATATGCGGTAGTCGGTGACGGTAATAAGACATCTTATGAAGATAAAAATCTTAACTGGTGTCAGGCGTATCATTACAGGGTTGTGCCTTACTTTAAAGCGGACGGTCAGTATTACTATGGAGATTTTCGTCAGATATCTACAGGTACTGTCACGGACAAGCCTAAACCGGAAGTGTTCAGCCGTTCCAAACGGGTTATGGCAAAATGGATACCGGTAAAAGGAGCAGAAGGATATGAAATCTTTATTGCCGAAAGTAAAAGCGGTGACTACAAATCTTACGGCACAACCAAAGATACCATTTTCCTCACCAAACAACTCAAAGCGGATAAGATTTATTATGTGCGGGTAAAAGCCTACTATATGTCGGGCAAACAGAAAATTTACAGTGGTTGTGAAACCAAAGAGGTCAAATGTCTGAAATCCAATATGGTGGATAAATACAATGTTGATGATACCTATATCGAAATTGATTTGGATATGCAGCATATGTGGTATTTTGAGGACGGAAAACTGGTAGTTTCCACACCCGTCGTCACAGGACTGAAGGGTTACAGAGATACTTCTACGGGTCTTTTTGAAATCTATGTTAAACAATCGCCTGCCAATCTTGTAGGTGAATCGTGGGACACCTATGTTACTTACTGGATGGCGGTCACTTATGACGGACAGGGTATCCACGATGCGTCATGGAGATGGGATTCGGAGTATGGCGGAAATACCTACACCTATGACGGTTCT
>CACYDZ010000290.1 GCA_902773265.1 uncultured Ruminococcus sp. | reverse complement strand
CCGTCAGGACAACCGTCCAGCGGAAAGACATCCATAACCAAACCGTGAGGAATATCCAGATGTGCCTGATTTGCCTTGACGCAGGTGCCTGATGTGTCGACAATTGTAGTAAAGATATTTCCCGTGAAGATATCGTCATCTGTTTTCAGACAGAGGAAACGCTTGTCTTTGGAATATTTTTTCCAGAGTGACGGCAATTTTTCATAATCTTTTCTGGGCATAAATATGTCGATATCATCGTCCCAAGGAATAAATCCTTTATGTCGTAACGAACCTATACAACACCCACCACAGAAATAAAACAGAAGATGGTGTTCGTCACAGAAATTTTTAAAATAAACCAATGTTTCCAGTTCCCGCAGTTGTAAATGCCGTAGTTGTTCGGGAGTAAACTGTACTGTATCTATCGTCAACGCCATACACCTCATTAAAAAATGTCTGCCCAAGCGGTTGAAAGTCAAGGAATGATTGTCAAAATTTACTTACGCAAATTTTATTTTGTGTTTTTATCCGATTAAAGGGCGTTGCCCTTTAAAATCCTACAAGGGGTTTCACCCCTTGACCCCACGAACTTTTTGAAAAAAGTTCGACAAAAACTTTTCATTGTCATAGCTATAGGTTGTTTTTTTTAATAATCCCAACTGTTCAGGCGGAAAAATATTTCAGAAAATTAATTGCCTATATAGTACATTTTCACCTGTTTGATTTTTCGTCTGGCTTTGTTGAGTTTTTCTTTTCGGATAGGAAGATGAATTAACCCAACTAATGTTCCTATTCCGAAAGCGATATGCAGTGAAGGAAATATCAACGGCAACAGTAAAAAATGCAGACATCTTGTTTTTTTTTGGAATGAATTAAAGGTGATGAATAAGTCAAAACAGAGATAGGAAAGTAATATTGCCCATAATAACCACGATATACCAAAAAAGGCAAGAACGGTGCTGATAATCAACGAAAGCACAAACGCAAAAGGTACAAAATAAAATTTAGATAAGCATTCAGGTATGGTTTTGACTGTCAATCCAATCCAGAAACCGTTGCTGTATTTCTGGACAATCATTTTTTTTAGGCTTGTCCTGATGTACTGATAGGAAACGATATCAGGACTGCAACAGATTTTATAGCCTGCCTTGATAATGCGGTAATGGAACTCATTATCTTCTGTACGCCCCAGTGCCTCGTTGAAACCGCCTACTCTGGCGAAAACATCTCTGCGGTATGCTCCGTTGAAGATACTGTTGATATAAGTTTTTTTTCGCTGAACCCTGCGGTATTTGGCAAAGTTTCCGCCAAAAAGATTTTCTTCCGCTGTCAGTAAGGTATTGCCCCAGTTGTTTTCGTGGAGAGTAATGTTCGGTCGTCCGCCACCGCAGACATATTCACCACTCATAATAACCTTGACATTGTTTTCTACAAAATCGGCAGGAATTTTGGAATGTGCATCTACTTTGATAATAATGTTGCCTCTGGTATGCAGAAATGCTGTATTCCAGCCGACAGCCTGATTACTTTTCTTATGTTCGATAATTTTGATGGCAAAGAAATCTGTATATTTATCAGCGAAATCTTTTATTATCTTTCCCGTTTTATCCTGTGAACCGTTATCCACGAAAACAAGTTCGATATTGTTATGGTCATAACGCTGATTAATGATATCATTGAGTAATCCCGGTAGAAATTGTTCCTCATTGTATGCGATGACGCACAGTGTAACCAACATAATATAAGTCCACCTTACATAATTCCAAAAATACTGCACAGAAAAAAATCCACTATCAACTATACTGTATCATTATAACACTAATGTTTCTGATAATAAAGTTTTTTTTAGCTGATTGCTGTTTTTTATCGAATTTTACTAAATTACATAATAAATTATTGTGAAGATTAAATATTATTTGTTATCCTATATAGAACTGATTAGACAGTTGAGAGTGAAAAAATTTATTTTGGTTATATCGCTGAAAAAATTGCTTAAATTTTTATTCAGAATATCTTTTTTATGTTCAAGTGTACAGAAAATTTAAAACAAAAGTGAATTTTGGCAAAAAATGTTTATTTTTTCTGCCTTTGTGGTATACTCTTTTAGAGAGTTTTCAGGTTACAGGAGAGGTGTTATCTGTATTGAAAGATAATAAAGATAATAACGAAATATATTCCTACACGGAAAAAGGAAAAAAAAGGGAGAAAAAGCAGGAAAAAAAAGAAAAAAGAAAATCCAGTGGAAAACAACCGTTATGGCGGACGGTTCTGTTATGGTTTCTGGTAGTGATACTTGGTGTTTCAGGTTGTGGTATGGTGTACTATTACCGTGTACTGGGAAATATCGGATTTCAGGCAATTACTGACCGAAAAAATTATACCAATGAAGATAATTCTCAGATTTCTTCCGAAGTGTATAAAAATCAGACAACTTCTCTTGACCTTTTTGACGGGGTGTTGCTGAATGACCCGAAAATCCTGAATATTATGATATTCGGTGAAGATTCGGGTGCAGGCAGTGACACGAAGTACGGACGAAGTGATACGATGCTGATGATTTCCATAGACAACCGTCATAAAAAAGTGAAAATGACTTCTTTTATGAGAGATATGCTGGTCAATATTCCCTATACAGACAGCGAAAGAAATCCGCATGGTATGGATAAACTCAATGCCGCTTACCGTCTGGGAGGAGCAAATCTTTCCGTTCAGACCATAGAAGCAAATTTCGGTGTGGATATTGACCGTTATGCGATTGTCAATTTTCAGAGTTTCAAGGGCATTATTGATGCTTTAGGCGGTATTGATATCAAACTGACGCAGGACGAAATTGACTATATCAACTGGCAGACCTATATCAATAATCAATCCTCTGAACGCTATGAAATACAATCAGAACCGGGATTGGTTCACCTTAACGGCAGACAAGCTCTATGGTATGCCCGTAACAGAGGTTATCAGGAAGAAGAACACCCTGAATTTGTTGTATCGGGTAACGACTTTGACAGAACTTCCAGACAGCGTAATTTAATGCGTACTCTGATGAACCGTTTCAGAAAAGCTAACTTTACGGAGATTGTCAGAATTGTTGCGGAAATAGGTCCTATGATTACCACAAACCTTAAAAAAGACGAGATTACTACACTGGTTGCCAATGCACCTACTTATTTATCCTATGGTATCAGCGAGTTCCGTCTGCCCACAGGTGACGGTTACAAATACAGCTGGTTTGAATTACAGTCTGTTCTGGAAATAACAGATATTCAAAGTCAGCGTACACAGCTTGCTAAATTTATTTTCGGCGAATCGGCAGTGATTGCCCATAATACCGAAGTGGAAACCAATGTGCCTACTGAAGAACCTACCTATACGGGATTTTCTGATACCCTTAGCAATACAGAAGATAATTGAATGAACAAACTCTCACGGCAAAAACAACACCGTGAGAGTTTTTCGGTGTTAAGGGCTTTGTCCTTAACAATCCCATGAGAATTTTTCCGATTAAAGGGCTTTGCCCTTAACAATCCCATGAGAATTTTTCCGATTAAAGGGCTTTGCCCTTTAAAATCCTACAAGGGGTTTCCCCCATATGCACTAACATAAATATAATAAGCAATGCAAAACATTTGTTTAACCCCTCCGTCCTGTCGGACACCTCCCCTTTCAGGGG
>CACYDZ010000289.1 GCA_902773265.1 uncultured Ruminococcus sp. | reverse complement strand
TTTCCTATATGGTGTCTTAAAACGATTATGGATAAAGACCTTGAAGAACCGTTGGATATTATAGCAGAGATTATGTATACCGAGTCAGAACAGACTGTTCCGTCATTGGCAACAAAGTTAGGAACAATTCTGATGAATGATACAAATAAAGCTGACAGACTGGCATTGTTGCTTACTCACGAAAACGGCGGTAAAGCAATGATGGAATTTCTGAAAACTTTTGAAAACGGTATGTTGCTGGAATATGCCAGAAAAATAGAAGTTAAAAATATTCTGGAAGATATTCTGAAGCATATTATTTCTGATGCTAAAAGTTATCTCTTTGACCGTAACGAAGGAGAAGAACAGTTAAGAAAATTATTGATAGATTATAAGATTATCTATGAAACCAATATTATTTTTTCAACGAAAGTTTCATCTATCAATAGTATGTATTCGGATTACAAAAAATATGCCAGAACATTGAAATTACCATTGGCAGTCTTACAAAAGCATTGTCTTAATCTCAATGTATTCTTTACAGGACTTTATGAGATTGTACAGAATTCTATTCTTTCTGATGACAGAAAAGAAAGTTTTTTGTTTGAACTTCTGGATAAAAAAGAAAATATCCGTGATTTTTCCACTACCATTGAAGAAATCTATAAAACGCAATACGGCGATTTTGTTGATGGTTTAGACGATGATGAAATTAAATCGGTTATTTCCAAAATGCCACAAGATATTTTTACAGGTACAGTAAATCATTTTTTAATGAAATTAAAAGAAAACACTGATGCGAAAAAACAGGCACAAATCATTACAAAGTTAAAAACATTATGGAAAACATTAACTGACAGTGAAAGCCCGTCAAACTGGAGTAAAATCCATAAAATGCCGATTAAGATTATGCTTGAAGATAACGAAATCCGTGAAACAGAGTGTTTATTTCAGGCATTTGGTACACATAACAGAGATAATAAAATAATTAGTCAGGCAGTTGCCTATCTTGAAACTACCCCTGAGTTTATCAGGAGATTAAATCGTTCTGATGAACAGGACAACGCATTCCGCAGTAAAATCTTGGACAGATATGCTGTTATATTCCGTGATATGACAACTACTGCTATTAAAAATTACCTTGCTGATCATTCTACTGTTGAACCACATAATTGGTATGGTTCGGTAGATATTCAGCGTCAAGTAAAAAAATTGGCTGAAACAAGATACCGTGAAGAAGTAAGTATGGGAGTAATGGACAGGATTGATGATATGAATCCGCAGGAAGCAAAAGAGTATCTGAAAAATCTGGCACAAAATGATGTGGAGGTAGGTATTTCCATTATCACGAAAAAAGGAGGCACTTAATTGGTGAAATTTTCTGATATTGTTAATAAAATTAAGGAATATCTTGGAAGTAAATCTTATACACCTTTTTTTGTTTCGGTAGGCAATGCAAAGGATTATAAGGAACTGAAAAGCAATTTTCAGTTCCTGCCTGTTATTCGGGTAAGTGATTACTGTCGAGAGGATACATTGCCTGACTACGATGCACTATATGATGATCTGGAAATACTCAACACAGATAGTATGATAATCGGTGTAGGAGATATATCTAAATTAAGTGGAAACGATAATATAATAGGAAAAATTAAAGATATGATATTGCCTTGCAAATTGGTTGTATTATGCAGAGGTATTTCATTTCTTTTTGATAATATGTGCAGAACAGACCCAAAATTCAATAGATTAAGATACTGTTCTTTATCTACAGATTATGATTGTATTTTTGTTAAAGTATTGCCAGAAATTTTATTGCAGGGAATGAACGGTATCAAAAAAACGCTGGCTAAATTAGAAGAAGGAAACAATGGGAAATTTTATGTAAGTACATCGATGGATATTCTCAGTGCCTATGAAATTGTATCGTCCTACGAAGCTGTTATGGAATTGTTTCCTTCTTTTTCTTTAGATCAATCGGTGTTAATTGAAGAACAGTGGTGTTCTTATCTAAAAGACCAAAAACTTGAAGGTTATCCATTGACGCACTGGCGGACATATTTACAGTCTTTAATATTTGGAACAGATAATGAATATCTCAACGCAGTAGTCAGAAATTCTGTTAATTACATTCATTATTCATTGCTTTTGTTTAATTATTTATTCGAAATTCCTTGTCAGACAGAATATTATTGGCAAATGTATTTGCTCAGAAAAAAACTTTTGCAAGATATTGATGCTATGGATATGATTGTTTATTTA
>CACYDZ010000288.1 GCA_902773265.1 uncultured Ruminococcus sp. | reverse complement strand
GGATTTCCACAAGGAATTACTGTTTCATTGGGTTTGATTTGAATATTGACCATTTTGATAGGAAAAATATTCCCAAACATCAGTTTCCCTGAAACTTCCTGATTTTCATTTTTGTAGGTATTGAGCGTTACGCCGTATACCGCAAGAGATTGTGACCCCAGACGGTCAGTACAGTAATCAGACGGCAATATATTTCCCAGTACAGTGCCTGCCGTGAACATTGCCGTACAGAAGAGTGCCGTCACAGTAGTAAACCATTTAACAAATTTTTTCAAAATGACACCTCCGATTTTATGCTGATGTTATTTTGCCACATAATCTCCGAATTAACACAGCAATTTTTCTTTGACAGAATTATACGGATTTTTCTGAAAAAGAATTTTTTAAATTCACACAAAATTTATAAATCATTTTTCGTATTTTTGTTGAAAAAAAGAAAGGTATATGCTACAATGAAAGCAATTAATTTTGAAATCACGGAGGTTTTGCAAATGAATATCACTAGCGACATCAGGTATGTAGGCGTAAACGACCATCAGATTGATTTGTTTGAAGGACAGTATGATGTTCCCAACGGTATGGCGTACAACTCCTATGTTATCATGGACGAAAAAATTGCCGTTATGGATACGGTTGACCGCAACTTTACCCACGAATGGCTGAACAATGTTGAAGACGCTCTGCAAGGCAGAAATCCCGATTATCTTGTTGTCCAGCATATGGAACCCGACCATTCCGCCAATATTGAAGTCTTCTTAAAGAATTATCCTGACGCAACGGTTGTTTCTTCCGCAAAGGCATTCAATATGATGAAAAACTTTTTCGGTACGGACTTTGCCGAAAGAAGAATTGTTGTCGGTGAGGGAGATACATTAGCTTTAGGTACACATACCCTGACTTTCGTTACTGCTCCTATGGTACACTGGCCTGAGGTTATCGTTACTTATGACAGCAAGGACAAAGTATTGTTTTCGGCAGACGGTTTCGGAAAATTTGGTGCTTTGGATGTTGATGAGGACTGGGCTTGTGAGGCAAGACGCTACTATATAGGTATTGTCGGCAAGTACGGTATGCAGGTACAGGCACTGCTTAAAAAAGCGGCTAAACTGGATATCGAAATCATCTGTCCGTTACACGGTCCCGTACTGACAGAAAATCTGGGTTACTATTTAGGATTATATAATACATGGTCAAGCTATGGTGTAGAAAGTGAGGGCGTGATGATTGCCTACACTTCCGTATACGGCAACACCAAAAAGGCCGTAGAAATTCTGGCTGAAAAATTAAGAGTAAAGGGTTGTCCGAAAGTGGTTGTCAATGATTTGGCAAGGTGCGACATGGCAGAAGCCGTAGAGGACGCTTTCCGCTATGGCAGAATTGTACTGGCTACCACCACCTATAATGCGGATATTTTCCCCTTTATGCGTGAGTTCATCGAACACCTCACCGAACGCAATTTCCAGAACAGAACGGTTGCGATTATCGAAAACGGTTCGTGGGCTCCTATGGCAAATAAAGTCATCAGGAAAATGCTTGACGGCTGTAAGAAAATCACCTACACGGAAAACAATGTTAAAATTCTTTCGGCTCTCAATCAGGACAGTAAAGACCAGCTTGAAAAACTGGCGAATGAACTGTGTATGGACTATATGGCTCAGCATGAGGAAACCGCTAACAAAAATGACCTCAAAGCACTTTTCAATATTGGCTACGGTCTGTATGTGGTAACTTCCAATGACGGCAAAAAAGATAACGGTCTTATTGTTAATACCGTAACACAAGTTACCAGTACACCTAACAGAGTAGCTGTCTGTATCAATAAGCAGAATTATTCCCATCATGTCATCAAGCAGACAGGTATCATGAATGTCAACTGTCTTTCGGTAGAAGCACCGTTCAGTGTGTTTGAGAATTTCGGTTTCCGGAGTGGCAGAAATGCTGACAAGTTTGTTGATTATGAAAAACTCCGTTCTGACAACGGTCTTGTCTTCCTGAACAAGTATATCAATTCTTTCATGTCGCTGAAAGTTGAGGATTATATCGACCTTGATACACACGGTATGTTTATCTGTAGTGTAAGTGAGGCAAGAGTTGTTTCCGATAAGGAAACCATGACCTATACTTATTATCAGAACAATGTCAAACCGAAACCGCAGACCGAAGGTAAAAAAGGCTGGGTATGTAAAATATGCGGATATGTTCACGAAGGCGATTTGCCTGATGATTTCATCTGTCCGCTTTGCAAACACGGCGTGGCTGATTTTGAACCCATTCAGTAGTAAATAATATATGCCCGTATGGGATTTTTTCCCCTGTACAGCTATGAAAGAAACGGTAAATTGTATTTATGAAAAATACAATTTACCGTTTCTCTTTGATAACATTCGTCTTTGTCAGAAGCCGATTAAAGGGTTGCACCCTTTAAAATCCTGCCCAAAGGCTCCGCCTTTGGAATCCGCCACTTTTTTGAAAAAAAGTGGACAAAAAACTTTCAATTTTCACCG
>CACYDZ010000287.1 GCA_902773265.1 uncultured Ruminococcus sp. | reverse complement strand
ATTGTGGCAATCGCTGTCATTCCGTTGCTGGCACTGATGGTCAGTCCTGCAAAATCTCCCGACACTACCGTAAAACCTGCTGTTTCCAAAATCTCTCCCTCAACATCGCCCACTCACTCAAAAACAAATACAACAGACAGTTTCAGAATTTTTGACAAGGCACTGCAAAAAGTGATTACTGTAAATGATTTTGATTTCTGCATAGGGGCAATCGCTACCGAAACAGATACGGATATCCCCAAAGAAGCACTCAAGGCGGAAATTGTTGCCGTGCATACTTATTATGCCTATCTGCGTCAGCAAAGCCGTCAGCAAAATAAGGATTTCGACTTTGAATGTGACAGCAAAACCTGGAAAGTGTATGTCAGCAAAAATCAGCTCAAGGAAAAACTCCGTGATACCTTTGAGGACTACTATAACACTTTAGAAAGTGCTGTACAGGAAGTCAGTAATTTCCTGATTTTCTATGACGGCAAACTCTGTATGACACCTTATTTTGATATTTCAGTCGGAAATACTTTCAGCTACAGCGAAATTTATAACGAAACTATTCCTTATCTTCGCAGTGTCCCCTCCCCTTTCGACACGCTCGCCAACAATTATACCACTCAACTTACCCTTTCTTTTAACGAACTAGATAAAATAATGTCAGAAAAATTTTCAGACTATCAATCTGCTGAAAATCATTCTGACAACCTCAAAAATATTTCTGAAAGCGAAAATGGTGCCGTTCTGAAAATGACTGTCGGTAATCATACTTTAAGCGGAAAGGATTTTGCGGATATCGTTCATCTTAGAAGTAATGCATTTACTGTAGATTATCAAAATAATCAATATCTCTTCACCGTGTACGGCTATGGAGAGAATATCGGTCTGAGTAAATTCGGAGCTTGTAAACTTGCTGAACAAGGATACGATTTTCAGGCTATTCTGCATTACTATTATACGGATATTACGCTTTCTGAAGACTGAACACCAAAAACTTTGCCTGCCGTCAAGCTATGAAAATTAAAAGTTTTGTCCACTTTTTCAAAAGTGGTGGGGTCAAGGGGCAACGCCCCTTGTGGGATTTTAAAGGGCAACGCCCTTTAACTCCCCAAAATTCCAAACAAAATCTGCGTAAGCCGATTTTGACAATCATTTAACGCTTTAACGATTGTTGACCGTTTCAGGGTTCATATCGTGATGGGAAAGTCTGTCCCATGCCAGTTTTTCCCATTTGGTATCAGGCTTGCCGTAATTACAGTAGGGGTCGATGGAAAGTCCGCCTCGTGGCAAAAATTTTCCCCATACTTCAATATATTTCGGTTGCATAAGTTTAATCAAATCTTTCATGATAATACTGACACAGTCTTCATGAAAATCTCCGTGATTGCGGAAACTGAACAGGTATAATTTCAGTGATTTGCTTTCTACCATAAGTTTATCAGGAATGTAGGAAATGTAAATGGTAGCAAAATCAGGCTGACCCGTAATCGGACAAAGACTGGTAAATTCGGGACAGTTGAATTTGACAAAATAATCATTTTCGGTATGTTTATTCGGGAAAGTTTCCAGAATTTGCGGGGAATAATCTGTACTGTAACGAACATTACGGTTACCCAAAAGTGAAATATTTCCCATTTCGTTTTCATTTCTCATCATTCTGTCCCCCTTTCATCAGTGGGTCGGTAAGACCGTTTTTCTTGAAAGCCTCTATCCTGTCACGACAAGTACCGCACAAACCACACGGCTTGTCGTTGCCCTCATAACAACTCCATGTCAGTTCATAGGGAACATTTAAAGCTATTCCTGTTTTAATGACATCTGCCTTTTTCATTCCCACAAAAGGAGCTATCACACTTAACTGCTTACCACTTCCCAGAAAAATAGCTTTGTTGATAGCTTCGTTAAATTCTTGACTGCAATCGGGATAAGCACTGCCTGCACTGTCATCACCGTGTATGCCATAGTAAATGACATGGCAATCATTCGCTAGTGCCACACTTGCACTGACCGATAAAAAAAGTCCGTTACGAAACGGTACATAGGTCGAAACAGGCATACCATCAGTAGATTTCAGTTGTTCGGCATAGCTTTCTTTGGGAATTTCTTTTTCAGAACTTGTCAGCAGTGAACAGTCAGAATTTTCAAATATCTTGCTGACATCAATTTCTATATGTTGCACACGATAATATTCGGTAATCTTTTTCGCCGAAAGCAATTCTCTGGAATGTTTCTGTCCGTAGCTTACCGACAAGGCAATCACATTTTCGCTACCGTATTTTTCTACTGCCAGTGCCAGACAAGTTGTGCTGTCTGTACCACCACTGAACAACACCAATGCTTTACTCATAATCTTACATACTCCTTAGTTATTTAGTCGGGGACGCTGTCCCCGAACCCCTGTTTAAGGGCTACCGCCCTT
>CACYDZ010000286.1 GCA_902773265.1 uncultured Ruminococcus sp. | reverse complement strand
TCGACAAAAACTTTTTCGGCTCACTTCGTTCGGATTGTTTATCAGACTTTCAGCTATGACAATGAAAAGTTTTTTGTCCACTTTTTTCAAAAAAGTGGCAGTTTCCAAAGGCGGAGCCTTTGGGCAGGATTTTAAAGGGTGGCAGCCCTTTAACTGAGAATTTGAACAAGAGGTGTAACATTGTGGAGAATGAGAACAACAACAGAATAATAGATGTCGATTTGAGAAAAGAAATGCAGAAATCCTTTCTGGAATATTCGATGTCGGTTATTGTGTCAAGAGCCTTGCCCGATGTCAGGGACGGACTGAAACCCGTACACAGAAGAATACTGTATACCATGCACGAAAAAAATTTAGGCCCTGAAAAACCGTACCGTAAATGTGCCGATACGGTCGGGGCAGTGCTGGGAAGTTATCACCCTCACGGTGACGCTTCTGTTTATGATGCACTGGTCAGACTGGCACAGGATTTCTCCATGAGATATCCTTTGGTAGACGGTCACGGAAACTTTGGTTCAGTCGATGGTGACCCCCCTGCGGCTTACCGTTATACGGAATCCAAAATGAGTAAGATTTCTGTCGAAATGCTTACCGATATTGATAAGGAAACGGTTGATTTTACCCCTAACTTTGATGACCGTCTGAAAGAACCCACTGTATTGCCGTCAAGATTTCCGAATTTGCTTGTCAACGGGTCAAGCGGTATTGCTGTCGGTATGGCAACCAATATTCCACCGCACAATATGGGAGAAGTCATAGACGCTATGTGTTGTCTGATTGATAATCCTGATGCCGAACTTGGCGAACTGATGGAATACATACAAGGGCCTGATTTTCCGACAAGTGCATTGATTATGGGGCGTGCAGGAATAAGAGCCGCCTATGGTACAGGTCGTGGTAAGATTACTGTCAGAGCTAAGGCAGAAATCGTAGAGGGGAAAAACGGGCGTTTCAAGATTATTGTTACAGAGTTGCCTTATCAGGTCAATAAAGCAAGACTTGTGGAAAGTATTGCCGAATTGTGCAAAGATAAACGCATTGACGGTATCACCAACATAGAAGACCATTCTGACAGGAACGGTATGCACATTGAAATTGATATCCGCCGTGATGCTTCACCGCAGATTATTCTCAATAAGTTATACACTCTTTCACAAATGCAGATAACTTTTGGTGTCATCATGCTGGCTATTGTCAACGGTGAACCCAAAATCCTTACCCTGAAACAGATTTTACAACACTATATTGATTTTCAGGTTGATGTTATCAGACGAAGAACAGAATTTGACCTTAGAAAAGCGAATGAAAGAGCTCACATCTTAGAAGGACTGAAAATAGCACTGGATTATATTGATGAAGTCATTGCGACTATCAGAGCCTCAAAAGACAAGTCCGGAGCAAGACACAATCTGTCTGAAAAATTCGGTCTGGACGATTTGCAGACACAGGCTATTGTACAGATGCAGTTGGGACAACTCACAGGTCTTGAAAGAGATAAGATTGAAACAGAGTTAAATTTGTTGCTGGAAAAAATCAGTGAATATAAACAAATTATTGCCGGTCGTGCAAAACAGCTGGAAATTGTCAAAAATGAGGCAATGGAAATCCGTAAGAAATTTGCCGACCCCAGACGAACAGAAATTATGTCTGTCAGTGGAGAAGTGGATATTGAAGACCTTATCCCCAACGAAGAATGTGTACTGACAATGACCACTTTAGGTTATATCAAGCGTCTGTCTGTTGATACCTACCGTATACAAAGACGAGGTGGCAGGGGCATTACAGGTATGAGCAAGCGTGAAGAAGATGATGTTTCCGATATGTTTGTCATCAACAGTCACGATTATGTTCTGTTCTTTACGAATTTCGGCAGAGTATATAAACTGAAATGTTACGAAATTCCGGAGGGCAGCCGTACTTCAAAAGGAATGAATATTGCTAATCTGTTGGCAATCTCTCCCGAAGAAAAAGTCAATTCCATTATCAAAGTTTCCGAATTTGATGACAGCAAGTATCTTGTTATGGTCACGGAAAAAGGTCTTATCAAGAGAATTAAACTCAATGCTTACAATACCAACCGTAAGGAAGGAGTAAAGGCATTGACTTTGAATGATGATGACAGACTGGCATGGGTCAAAATGACAGACGGTCATAATGAAATATTATTGGCTACCAGAAATGGTATGGCAATCCGCTTTAATGAAGAAGAAGTCAGACCGTCAGGCAGAACATCTATGGGAATAAAGGCAATTACTTTGAGTGGTGATGATATCGTTACAGGAATGGCAATCGTCAGTGATGAGAGTATGGTACTGACAGTTTCTGAAACAGGCTACGGCAGAATGACAAGTGCCTCCGAATACAGAAAACAATCCAGAGCAGGTAAAGGACTTATCAACTATCATGTCAAAAAATATGGTTATGTGGCAGGTATCAGCACCGTTGATACGGAAAAAGACGATATCATTATGATTTCTTCAGATGGTATTATTATCCGTATTCCGGCTGATTCCGTCAATGTACATAGCAGACCCAGTAAGGGTGTTACTGTAATGAGAATGAATGGTGATGCAAAAGTTGTTACTCTGGCGATTGCACCGCATGAAGATGACGATACCGACAGTATCGCAGAAAGTGAAAATGAATAATGAAAAGAAATGATTATATCAGTTGGGACGAATATTTTATGGGGGTTGCAGTGCTTGCCGCAAAAAGAAGCAAAGACCCTAATACACAGGTAGGAGCTTGTATTGTCAGCGGAGAAAACAGCAGTTACGGGAAAAATGTGATTATCTCTACAGGATATAACGGTTTTCCGTGTGGCTGTTCGGACGATGAATACCCATGGGAGCGTGAGGGAAATCCCAATGATACCAAATATCCCTATGTAGTACACGCTGAACTCAATGCTATTCTCAATGCACACGGTAAATCTCTCATAGGTACAAAGATTTATGTAGCATTATTTCCCTGTAACGAATGTGCCAAAGCGATTATACAATCAGGAATTAAAGAAGTGATTTATCTTTCTGACAAATATTGCAACACAGAAAGTACCATCGCCTCTAAAAGAATGTTACATTCCGCAGGAGTAAAGCTGACCCAATTCATTCCAAAAGAAAAACAGATTATCCTTGAATTTTAACTGTCCTTGTCAATGCTTAGAAAAATCCGAACGAAGTGAGCCGAAAAAGTTTTTGTCGAACTTTTTTCAAAAAGTTCGTGGGGTTCAGGGGCAACGCCCCTGATGGGATTTT
>CACYDZ010000285.1 GCA_902773265.1 uncultured Ruminococcus sp. | reverse complement strand
TTGCTTTTTTCTCATAACGAACCAACAGTTTACGGAAACGATTAAAAAACGAATGTGTTACTTCAACAACCCATCTTCGTGCTTTGAAATTTGGATTCTTGATTTTCTCTTCCTTTTTTTCACCTCGAGGACAGATATGCAGAATATATTTTTTGTCCGAAATTATTTTTTCATCACCCATATAATCGGCATCAAAACAAAGATTTTGTGGTGTGTTGTCAGTGACTTCAGGTTTGAATTTAACCATATTGTTCAATTATATTTATCATATCTTCCAGTGCCATTACTCACAGTTTTTCCAAAAAAGCCAGTAGATTCCCATTCCTGCAAATATTTATATATACTACTTCCTGCTCCATATTCCTTCGGTACTGCTTTCCACTGACATCCTGTTCTTAATACATACAAAATTTCCTCCGGTAATTTTCTGGGGGCAATAAGTTTTCTTCCTTATCTGGGTTTGTCTTTGTATTCTTTATTTTTATCTTTTTTTGGTATCTCATTTTTAATTTTTTCTCACAACTCATCCGATAATGTCCATGAAAGATAATATTTCTTCTTATTTGTTTTCTTTTTCATTCTCCAGCACCTCCCTTCTTGCCTCATTATCGCATTTCTTTTATTTACGGACAAGTTCTAAATCCGATTTGCGAAATCATCAATTTGAAGCTTAATTTTAGTTTTCGTGAAAGTCTAATAAGGACAGATAATACAAACTATCCGGTTTTGTCCGTAAATTCACAGTCTTACGAAAAGAAATAGTTCAGGATTTTTGGAAAGAAAATCTGATAATCAGCAGAGTATTCTGAAAGGAAATACTCCACATGTTTCACACAATCCATTTGCTGTTTTCTTGTTGCAGATGTACCATTCGGGTAAATATACCATTTTGTTTCATCATTTCTTTCGGAGAACCACATTCCGCAACCTTACCGTCTTTCAATAACACGATTTTTTCCGCATTTTCTATTGTACGCATACGATGGGCAATAACAAGTACCGTCTTGTTTTTCAGCAGGTGAGAAAGTGCCTGCTGTACTTTTGTTTCATTCTCCACATCAAGAGAAGCGGTTGCCTCATCAAGCAAAATAACAGGTGCATTTTTCAGTACGGCACGGGCTATCGAAATACGCTGGCGTTCTCCACCCGAAAGTCTTGCACCGTTTTCGCCAATCGGTGTATCATAGCCTTTCGGCAGACGGCTGACAAATTCATCACAGTTGGCAATCTCTGCTGCTTTGCGGACTTCTTTATCTGTTGCACCGTGCTTCCCTAAACGGATATTTTCCATTACCGTATCGTCAAACAATACCACATCCTGAAATACCATCGAATAATCTGTCAGAAGCGTTTCAGAATCAATTTTACTGATGTCAACACCGCCAAGCGTAATTCTGCCCTCCGTAATATCCCACAGACGGGCGGAAAGTCTGACACAGGTACTTTTTCCCGAACCCGATGCTCCCACAAGAGCCGTCACTTCCCCCTCTTTTGCCGTAAAACTCACACCTTTCAATACCTGTTCGTTATCGTAGGCAAAACTGACATTATCAAATACGATGTCATGTCCTTTCGGTTTAAATTCTTTGCTTCCCTCAGAAACGGGTGTATCGTATATTTCCATAAGACGACCTGCCGAAACCTGTGACATGAACATTTCCGCAATCAGGGCAAGACTTTGGTCAAACGGTGCATATACTCTGGTAATCACTAAAAGAAACATAAACAAGGTCATAAAATCAATCTGTCCCGATAAAATCAGATTTGCCCCGACTAAAATTGTCGTTGCCACACCTAAACGCATAATCACACTTGCTCCGTTGACAAATAATCCTGTTGCCAGTTCTCCTTTTATGATAACGGCTTCATGACGGTCAATCTTTTCATTCAAATCCGCAAGACAGATTTCTTCACGGTTAATTGCACGGATTTCCCGCATATTTTCCAATATTTCCTGAATACCGTCAGAAACCGTGACCGCCGCTTTTTTGGATTTTTCAGCATGGCGTTTTGCTATCTCACGACTGCCGAACAGCAATGCAAAGGCAACAGGTACACCCCATAGACACGCTAACGCCATACGCCAGTCATATATCAGAAGCATAACGGCAATAACCGAAGTGGAAATATACGCTCCATACAGATAGCCCAGACAATGTGACCATACATGCTCCATACGGTTGACATCACCCATAATGGTTTCCGTCAAATCCGCAAGGTCACGCCTGCCGAAATACCCCAGCGGTAATTTACGGAGTTTCTCTGCCAGACCGATACGCATATTTTTCACTTCACCGTATACCAGACCGTATGTGGCATGATATTGCTGTAAATGTGTCAGTATGGATAAAATGATAAACACAACGGTTGTGATAATAAATATCCAGAGTTTATCAAGTGACCCTCTTCCGCTCAATGTTTCCATAAACTGCATCATCATCATGTACAGAATACCCATACCGCCCATAACAACAAGATTGACAACAACCGTCCACAACATTCCTTTTTTGGTATTGCTTACCCCTTTGTCAGACAGGGCATATTTATGTCTGAATTTTTCACCGAACATTAATTATCCCCTCTTTCATTCCTGATTTTCCACATTGCCGCCTGACGGTAATCTTTCCACATACGGGCATACAGACCGCCTTTATTTTTCAATGTCTCATGATTTCCCTCTTCAACGATTTTCCCCCCGTCAATGACAAGGATTTTATCCGCTCTTACCACCGTTGACAGACGGTGAGCAATCATAATCACCGTTTTATTCTTTGTCAGCTTTGCCAGTGCTTTCTGAATAAGCATTTCGTTTTCGGGGTCGGCAAAAGCCGTTGCCTCGTCAAGTACGATAATGGGAGCGTTTTTCAGAATGGCACGGGCAAGAGCAATCCTTTGCTGTTCTCCTCCCGAAAGATA
>CACYDZ010000284.1 GCA_902773265.1 uncultured Ruminococcus sp. | reverse complement strand
TCCATCAGACGGGTAACTTTTCCTTTATATACAGCACCCGGTTCGGGGTCTCTGGCAATCGTTTCAATAATTTCCAACGCTCTCTTACAGTTATCCGTATCCAGTCCGCTGATAAATACCTGACCTTCATCAGAAATATCTACTTTGACTTCACATTCTGCCTGAATTTCTTTGATAACTTTTCCGCTTTTACCGATAACCTCGCTGATTTTATCAACAGGAATAGTCGTGGTCATCATTTTGGGAGCATATTTGGAAAGTTCTGCACGGGGTTCTGCAATAGCTTTCAGCATGACTTCATCAAGAATATAATTTCTTGCTTTATGCGTTTTGGCAAGTGCTTCTTTGACCATTTCAGGGGTAAGTCCTGAAATTTTCAAATCCATCTGGATAGCGGTGATACCGTCATGTGTACCTGCTACCTTGAAATCCATATCGCCGAAAAAGTCCTCAAGCCCCTGAATATCTACCATCGTCATCCATCTGTCGCCTTCAGTGATAAGTCCGCAGGAAATACCGGCAACAGGTTCTTTAATCGGCACACCTGCATCCATAAGAGCAAGTGTTGAACCGCAGATAGACCCTTGTGATGTTGAACCATTGGAGGATACGACTTCTGAAACAAGTCTTAACGCATACGGAAATTCTTCAACGGACGGGATAACAGGAACCAATGCTCTTTCCGCTAACGCACCGTGACCAATTTCACGCCTGCCGGGTCCTCTGGAAGGCTTTGTTTCACCTACGGAATAGGACGGGAAATTATAATGGTGCATATATCTCTTGGTTTCTTCATCGTCAATAATACCGTCCAAAATCTGCTGGTCACTGACAGGCCCTAATGTGGCAACAGTAAGAACTTGTGTCTGTCCTCTGGTGAACAATCCTGAACCGTGAACTCTCGGCAATATTCCTACTTCGGAAGCTAACGGTCGGATATCGTCCATACCTCTGCCGTCTACCCTCTTCTGTTCGTCAAGCAACCAACGGCGAACTATTTTTTTCTGACTTTTATACATACATTCGTCAATTTTCTCAGACTGGTCAGGATAAATCTCATCAAATTTTTCGTGTACCGCTTCATAAATCGGTACAAGTCTGTCATCTCTGACGGTTTTATCATCAGTATCAAGGGCAACTTTCAAATCTGCTTCTGCAAAACGGAATATGCTTTCAAACATTTCCTCATCAGGTTCATTACTCGGATAAGAAAATTTCTCCTTGCCTATTTCTTTCTGAATACCCTTAATAAATTCAATGATTTTTTGGTTTGCTTCATGTCCTGCCATGATACCGTCATACATATCTTCATCAGAAACTCTGTCCGCACCTGCTTCTATCATAGCGATACGGCTGTCTGTGGAGGCAACGGTTACTGCCATTTTTGATTTGGCTCTTTCTTCTTTTGTGGGATTGATAACGAATTTGCCGTCAACAAGTCCTACACTGACCCCTGAAATCGGGCCGTTCCAAGGAATATCGGAAATGGATAAAGCAATAGATGTGCCTACCATTGCGGTGATTTCTGCTGAACAGTCGGGGTCTACCGACATCACCGTACAGGTAACACCAACATCATTCCGCATATCTTTCGGGAAAAGCGGTCTGATAGGACGGTCGATGACACGGGAAACCAAAATAGCTTTTTCAGACGGTCTGCCCTCTCTTTTAAGATATGAACCCGGAATTTTTCCCACAGCATACATTTTTTCTTCAAAGTCTACCGAAAGCGGAAAAAAGTCTACACCCTCTCTGGTTTTCAATGCACCTGTAACCGCTACATTGACTACGGTATCGCCGTATCTGACCAGACACGAACCGTTGGCAAGCTGAGCAATTTTTCCTGTTTCAACAACAAGCGGTCTGCCTGCAAAATCAGTTTCAAACACTCTGAATTTTTCAAACATATCAACAACTCCTTTTTTCTGACAGAATTGTACCGCTTAGCAATAAAACCACACTTTTTTAGCATTGTCTGTCGGGGATTTTCTCCCCAATGTCATTAACTTAATTCTGTTATCGTGACCGAAGTGAACCATAAAAGTTTTTGTCGAACTTTTTTCAAAAAGTTCGTGGGGTCAAGGGGTGAAACCCCTTGTGGGATTTTAAAGGG
>CACYDZ010000283.1 GCA_902773265.1 uncultured Ruminococcus sp. | reverse complement strand
TATAAGCCGCCGCGGTTTTCAAATCAGTATTCATACCATCACCTTCTTATAAATTCTACTGAAAAAAAGGCGCAAAAATCCCTTGTGTTTATTCGAAAATTCTAAAGAAATTCTTGAAAACACAAGGGAATTATGGTACAATTTATTTGCATTAATCTGCACCATGCGCCTTGTGTGTATGGTACCGCTCTGTAGGTGTGGGGACACCGACAGGGCGGTTTTTTATTTATACTACCGTAAATTGAATTTCTGCGTGCTTTCCATCTCCGTTTATTTTGATATTATACGTATCTTTTTCGGTTCTGGAACCAACCTTCCATGTCCATGTTACATTGCCGTTATCATCAGATATTTTCGGTTCAAGTCCTTCTGCGTCGGACGCACCACTATGATAATAGACGACAATATTATATTTTGTGTTTGGCTTTCCTTGAATTGTTACACTAGCTTCTGAGCCAGCTTCTACGGTATTAGTCCAGTCGGTAATAATAAGCTCATAATCATTTTCCTCCGTTGGTAGGTCAGTGACTTTCTCTGTTGTCGGCTCTTCAGTTGTGGGAACTTCCGTGGATTTTTCTGAGTTTGTTTTATCTGAATTAGCTATGGCTGTAGTATTTTCGTCGATTGTATAATATGTTCCTGATGAATACAACATATTATCGCCAACAAAAGTACGCACATTTGTCAACTCATTGTTTTCTGTTGTTAATAGGTACATTTCATAACTTCCAGATAACAATTGTAATGTATAGCAATTATCATAAAAATCCCTTATTTTTATTTCTCCTGACAAAATATTACAGTTGTCAATTATTTCAACAGCCTTCTTAGCGTCTTGCTCAGACATATTACAACTTTCCTCAAAGGCACTTACAGCTTGTGTATAATACTTGTTTAATTCTGCTTTGCTTTTTGAAGAACAACCAACAAATATCATTGAAGCAATAATTATCAAGACAAAGATGATGGGAATCAGATAATTTCTACTGTTAACAGCTTTTTGCGCTTTGCGTCTTATGCTCGAACCGGTTAATTTGATTCCAGTGGTCCTTTCCATATTCCTATTAATATGAGTTAATTTCTTTTGCATAGTTTTTCCTCCTTGAGCTACGCAGTGTTCGTTTTCTGAAACTTTTGATAATTCACCTCTTTACAAATTCGAAAATATGTTCTATAATAATTTATAAATATTCCGAAAGCGAGGCTTATTGAATGACTGATTATAAAAAAATGATTGTGGAATTACTTGATAGAATCGAAAGCCAAACAATATTAAAAATAATTTATGATTTTGTACATCATAAGTATATTCAGACTAAGGGCGGAAAGTAACCGCCCTTTTATTCGTCCAAAATTTTGTGTAATAATTCAATAACTTTTTCCTGTTCATCGGGCGGTAGCTTCAAATAATTGGCTACCGTCTTTTTTACTTTTGGAGAAAGCTGAAATTCATCGGCAATTTCATCTATCAAAATATCTGAAACATCTGTAAACATTTCGCCTTCGCCTTTTTCTAACCAAAGGGTATTGACCTTAAAGGTGCGGCAAATTAGATTAATCATCAATTCTTTTACTTCTACTCTGGATAATTCAAGATTAACAATTACACCCTTACTTACACCGAGTTTTTCGCCAAACTCAGTCTGTGTCATTTTTAACGCCTGTCGCAATTCTTTTACTCTGTCATTTGGTGTCACGCTAATCACCTCCGTTCCTTAACGTTTTCTTTATTATATCAGAAAGAAAGTTGACTGTCAACAACTTTATCGAAAACAAAGTTGAAATTATTTTAGAAATGTTGTTGACAAGCAACATTAGTTAGTGTATAATGTTGTTGACGGTAAACAAGAAGGAGGTGAATCAGTTGATGAATACTACTATAGAAAATGAAAAAGCAAAGGCAATCCAGTTTTACGAAGAATTTTCGAAGTTGTCGGAATCAGAACAGGATTATATCCGTGGATATATTCACGGCAAACTGGACGCTTGCACCGATACCGACAGGCAGAACCAGAAAACAGCGTGATCCACACAACCACAGCAAGGAGGTGAGGACGTTGGACGACGAAAAAAAGAACCCACTCGGAGAATACGACACCGCCGAACAATGGGGTGAGGATTATCC
>CACYDZ010000282.1 GCA_902773265.1 uncultured Ruminococcus sp. | reverse complement strand
GCTTTGCCCTTAAAAATCCCACAAGGGGACTTTGTCCCCTTGACCCCTACCACTTTTGAAAAAGTGGACAAAACTTTTAATTGTCACAGCTCAACCTAAGATAAACAATCCGAACGAAGTGAGCCGAAAAAGTTTTTTGTCCACTTTTTTTCAAAAAAGTGGGCGGGATTGTCAAGGGGGCAACCCTTGACTAAACGCCCGCCTTGTTTTTCAGACGGAGCATTTTTTCTCTGATACGGTTTCGGCGATTTTCAGTTTCGGCTTCATTTATACAGACGGTGCCGTCATCACTGATTTCCAGCACATCACCTTCAGACACATTGTCAGGAATTTCTGTTCTTTCCAGAGCAAAAAATTTCCCATCATCATCTTCACATACAGCATAATTTTCTTCAAAACGGTCTATAATCAAAGTTTTCATTCGGAATCCTCCTGTTGATTGTTGTTCATCAGTTCATTTCTTTTTTCCAGCCAGTCCTGATAGGTCATCAGAACTTCTCTGGATTTAGACCCCATATGAGGACCTACCACACCTAATTGTTCCATTTCGTCAATCAGTCGTCCTGCACGGGCATATCCCAGACGAAAACGCCTCTGTAACATGGAAGTGGAAGCCTGTCCTGTTTCCAATACCAGTTTGATAGCTTCTTCGGTCAGTTCATCTGTCCCCACACCGACATCGTTGTTATCGTTGGAAGATGAACTGTTTTTTGAAAATCCCTGTTCAGT
The DNA here is from genome assembly GCA_902773265.1 of uncultured Ruminococcus sp. Lineage (GTDB taxonomy): Bacteria > Bacillota > Clostridia > Oscillospirales > Acutalibacteraceae > CAG-964. The sequence continues at coordinate 6,669 of CACYDZ010000282.1, read as the reverse complement.
AATCGTATTGATTTCTTCTTCAATTTCCGAATCATACTGTGGTGTATGAGCATTTTTGATATAATCTGTAACCCGTTCGATTTCTTCATCAGAGGCAAAACAGCCTTGTACTCTTATCGGCTTGAAAACGCCAATAGGTGCAAACAACATATCGCCACGACCGATTAATTTTTCAGCACCACCCATATCCAGTATTGTACGGGAATCCAGCTGAGAGGATACTTTCAGAGCAATACGGCTTGGGATATTCGCTTTGATAAGTCCTGTAATGACATTGACAGTCGGTCTTTGTGTAGCCACTACAAGGTGCATACCTGCCGCACGGGCTTTCTGTGCCAGACGGCAGATGGCTTCTTCCACTTCATTCGGAGCAGTCATCATCAAATCCGCAAATTCATCAATCGCAACAATGACATTGTGCATTTTCTTTGCAGGAATTTCTATACCGTCAGCATTGACCGGAGGATTTTCGGCTAATTCTTCTTCAGTCATTTCAGCACGCTTTTTGTTATAATGTTCTACCATTTTGTTGTAGCCGTAAATATCCCTGACACCGTACAAAGCAAAACTCTGATAGCGTGTTTCCATTTCATTGACTGCCCAGTTCAACGCACCTGCCGCTTTTTTGGGGTCGGTGACCACATCAATCAGCAAATGCGGAATACCCTTATATTTGGTAAATTCTACCATTTTGGGGTCTATCAGAACCATTTTTACATCTTGAGGACTTGCTTTATATAAAAGACTGATTAATATGGAATTGACACACACGGATTTACCCGAACCTGTTGTACCTGCGATGAGTAAGTGGGGCATTTTGGCAAGGTCGGCGGTGATGACATTGCCTGAAATATCCTTGCCGAGTACGACAGAGAGTTTACTTTTCTGTTTACGAAATTCTTCCGATTCTATCAGTTCACGCATAGTCACCATCGTGGTGACTTTGTTGGGGATTTCTATTCCGACAGCGGATTTTCCGGGAATAGGTGCTTCTATTCTGACACCGCTTGCCGCAAGGTTCAGGGCGATATCATCGGAAAGATTGGTAATCTTGCTGATTTTTACGCCCGGAGCAGGTTTGACCTCAAATCTTGTCACAGATGGCCCCCGACAGATATTGACTATCTCTGCATTGACACCGAAACTTTTTAAAGTAGAGTCCAGTTTACTTTCATTGCGTTCCATTTCCTGTTGAGCTTTGGTATAATCTTCTCGGCTGATATAATCGTCCAGCAGTTCAAATTCAGGATAACGGTAATCTGATGTATCATTTTCTTCCTGAAAACTTCTGACTATCTGTTGTTGAATATCCTTTTCCGCTTTGGCAAGTTCCTGTTTTCGGGATTGCTTTTTGGTTGTCGGTTTTTCTTTTTCGGAAACCTCTTCCTTTTTCAACTCTGCATGAGGTTGAGGCAATTCTTTTTTGGAAACAGTGGCTGTTTGTTCATCGTCAAATAATTCCTGAAATTTTCGGTCTTTGTTTTTTCTCTGTTTGGCATCGGCAAACTGTTTGCTGAAATCTTCCGTAATGACATCTTCTGTAATGATATCTTCTTCATCATCGTCATCATCATCTCTGCTGAACAGAGAAACCAATTTGTTTTTTAGACTGCCTTTCGGAATGTAGTGTCTGATAAACTGAAGTATTTTATTCGCTATCTTATGGAGAAACAGTAAAATATCTTTCGTGGTAATGCCGAAAATGAACATCAGAAAAATTCCCAATGCCAGTACACACATAATTTCTGAAACGGTAAACCCGAATAAGAACGCCAGCGGATAACCGAACAGACAACCGATGATTCCCGATAAAGACCCCTGTGAAAAATCCTTTCGGGCATTGACAAACATTCTGGCAATACAGCGGAAATAATTTTCGTGCAGACCACTTCGACCGTTGCCAAAAAGAAATATCAGTGTAGCAACAATCCAGACGGCAATACCGACTAACCGACAAAGACGGATAAATTTCGGACTGATTTTCATTTCAAATGCCGTCACGATACCCAGATAGGTCAGCACACACGGACATACAATGGCAAGTATGCCAAATAACCCTCTGAAAAACAAATGGATAACTGTCCATAAATTTTCTCCCGGATATAATACCACCAAAAACATCAGTATTGCACAGGCAAACAGAATAACGGATTTTTTCTGTAAAGAAAAAGCAATTTCGTCTTCCTCATCTTCCAATTTCTTTTTACTTTTGTTTTCTGCCAATTTTCAACCCCCCGATTTCTTACAAAAATACCAGATATTTTCCTGTAAACAGATTGATACCGCTTTTCAATTCCGTCACACTGATAACGGTTATGACCGTCCCCACAACAAGACCGTACAAAACAAACAAAACAATATTTTTCTTTTTTTTCAATATCCATTTGAAAAAAGATATCGCAAAAAGTCCCGTAACCGCCGAAATGACAATGCCTAAAATCAACGGCAACATTATTTCGGTTTTCATACTGTCGGATTGAAAAGCACTTTTTCCCTCTATAATAACAGCCGCACTAATCGTCGGAATAGCCGTCAGGAAAGCATAATCCAGAGCTTTCTGTTTGTTGATACCACGCATTTCTCCGATAACAAACACTGACGCTATTCGGGAAAGTCCCGGAAAAATTGCCGAAAACATCTGAGCCATTCCCATACTCAACACATCAATCACATTCAGAAAGCGTCTTCCCGCTCCTTTTTTACGGACTATTCCTCTTTTTTTATAAAGTTTCTCCGTCATATCATTCGACAGATACCCCAATACCAGCATAACTCCTGTAACCATCATAGAAATGCCCGTAATGATAAGATACGCATTGTTGTTGGTGAGTATTTCGGCAATATTCATCGCATTCAGTCCGCCACTAAACGGCAACGGTACAAACAACAATAGTAACGGCAAAAATCCGATGAGTAACATTACCAGTAAATTTTCATCTTCATTCATTTCTGTCCAGTGAAAACGCCCCATTATCATATCGCAGATAATGGTAAACACCGCATGAAATAATCTGATAATCAGTTTGTGATAGGCAATCGTCAATGCCAGCAAGGCACCCATGTGTAACATGATATTGATAAAAAAATTATTATTGTTGTTTTCTGTGATATGCTGCACGATGACAAGATGTCCGCTGCTGGATATGGGCAGAAACTCTGTCAGTCCCTGAACAATTCCCTGAATAATAAGATAAAAAATATTCATGGCAATTCCTTTCTTGATTTAAAGGCTGTCGTACAATGTCTGTAACCCTTAAAAAGTGAACAAAATCCTTTAAATTTCACTGCGTTCGGATTTTTTCAAAAAAGCAAAATATTTATCTTATTATAACATTTTTATTGCCATAAAGCAACATTGTAATTGCATTAATTTAGGTGGTGACAAAATCTAACAGGATAGTCGGTATAATTTATGTTAATATTATTATTGTCATAAAGGTTGACAATTAAGGAAAGATGTAAGATAATAGAAACAGAAATCTTATGAAAAAGATTGGTGAGGTAATGAGAGTAATTACAGGAACAGCAAAAGGAAGAAAATTAAAAGCATTGGAAGGCAATGAGGTAAGACCTACTACCGAAAGAGTAAAAGAAGCGATATTCAGTATCATTCAGTTTGAAACAGAAGGACGGCTTTTTCTGGATTTGTTTGCAGGTTCAGGACAGATGGGAATAGAAGCCTTAAGTCGTGGAGCAAGGGGTGCAGTGTTTGTTGATGAAAGACGGGAAAGTATAAATATCATCAGACAAAATCTCCGGAGTACAAAACTGGAAAATTATGCACAACTTTTACAGACGGATGCTTTTTCCTATATCCGCCGTAACCATGCGGAAAAATTTGACATTGCTTTTCTTGACCCACCTTATGCGACAGGAATTTTACAGGAAATATTACCTTTGGTAACAGAAAATATGAAAAAAACAGGGGTGATTATCTGTGAAAGTCCTGTTTTTGAAGAAATACCCGAAAAAATTAATCATTTTACCCTTGACAGAAATTATCGTTATGGTAAAATTATGATAAACGTTTATCGTTGTGAGGAAGTGGTGGATTGACGAACAGAACCGTAATTTGTCCGGGCAGTTTTGACCCTGTGACACTTGGGCATATGGATATAATAAGCAGGGCTTCGGTGATGTTTGATAAGGTCATTGTTGCTGTTCTGGTCAATTCGTCAAAAAAACCCGTCTTTACAGCAGAGGAAAGAATTTACCTTTTGAAAAAGGCACTTTCGGATTTTGCCAATGTAGAGGTACAAAGTTTTAATGGTTTGTTAGTGGACTATGCAAAACAAGTTGGTGCGAGTGCTGTTGTCAGAGGACTGCGAGCTGTTTCAGATTTTGAATATGAATTTCAGATGTCACTGACCAACAAGAAACTTTATCCACAAATGGAAACCATATTCCTCACTACCCGTTCGGAATATATGTTTCTCAGTTCCAGTATCGTGAAACAGATTGCTGTACTGGGAGGAGATATTACCAACTTTGTTCCGGAATGTATTCATCAGGAGATAAAAACAAGGCTTTCCGAAAAAAAATGATTTCGGAAAATTAACAAGTAAAGGATGGTTAAACAACATGAAAGTAGAAGAATTATTGCAGGATTTAAGAGAGTTGATTGAAGACGCTAAAGTTTTTCCGCTTTCGGGCGGAAGATGTCTGATTGATGTGGAAAGTGTAAAAGAACTGCTTGACGACATTGATGACACACTTCCTCAGGAGGTCAGACAGGCTAAGGCTATCGTTGCTGACAGACAGAAAATTATGAATGATGCTAAGGCAGAAGCTGAAAATATTATCCGTTCTGCAGAAGATAAAAGAAAATCTCTTGTCACACAAAATGAAATCGTCAGACAGGCTAATGCCGAAGCTAACGAAATTATTCTTGACGCAAAGAAAAAATCCAGAGATATGCGTGACGCTGTTAATCAGTACATAGAAGATATGCTGAGAAATGCGGAAGAAATGCTGGCAGGTCAGGCAAGTGCTTTGAAGAAAACCAGACAAAATATTCAGGAAAGTCAGCACCATGGCAATCAGACACCGCCTCCTGTACAGAAACCCACACCGCCTCCCACACAAGAGTAATGAATGTAGGTTTGTTGTTACTGCTCATCTTAATGGAAATATTAGGGTGAGCATTTTTAATTAGCAATTAAAAAAATTTCACCGTATCGGAAATAATAATTGTCAGCGATAAAAAAACACCCCGAACGAAGTGAGCCGAAAAAGTTTTTGTCCAACTTTTTTCAAAAAGTTGGCGGATTCCAAAGGCGGAGCCTTTGGGCAGGATTTTTAAGGGCGGCAGCCCTTAAACGGATTGTGAGGAATTATACATTATGATACAGTTTGAAGAATTAAGGCTGGAATTGGAAAGAACGAAACCTGAAATAGAAGATTTGGCAGATGCATTGGGTCTGAAAGCGATGGAATCTGAAATTCAACAGCTGGAAAACAAAGCCACAGAACCGGGCTTCTGGGACGATATGGAAAAATCACAGGTCATTTTACAACGCACAAGTGCTTTGAAAGATAAAGTCGAAAATTACCGTATACTTGTCAGCAAATATGAAGATACCCTCGCCTTGATTGAACTTGCCAACGAAGATGAAGATTTGTCTTTGCTGGAAGAAGCACAGGGTGAAGTGAATGCTGTTAAAGAAAATCTGGAAAAACAGCGTTTGCAAACCTTACTGACAGGAGAATATGATAAAAATAATGCAATCATCACTTTTCATGCAGGTTCAGGCGGTACAGAGGCTCAGGACTGGGCAGAAATGCTTTACCGTATGTATAACCGCTGGGCAGAAAAATCAGGTTTCAGTGTAAAAACGGTTGACTATCTTGACGGCGATGAGGCAGGATTGAAAAGTGCTACCATTCTTGTCGAAGGTCTGAATGCTTACGGTTATCTCAAAGGGGAAGCAGGTGTACACAGACTTGTCAGAGTTTCTCCCTTTGACGCTTCGGGCAGACGGCATACCTCTTTTGCCTCACTGGAAGTTATGCCCGAAATTGATGACAATATCAAAGTGGAAATCAACCCTGAAGATATCAAAATGGATGTTTACCGTGCCAGTGGTGCAGGCGGACAGAAAGTCAACAAGACTTCTTCAGCCGTCCGACTGACGCATATTCCGACAGGAATTGTGGTTTCTTCTCAGGTGGAAAGAAGTCAGTATCAGAACAGAGATGTCGCTATGAAAATGCTGATGTCTAAACTTATGGAAATCAAGGAAAGAGAACATCTGGATAAAATTGAAGATATAAAAGGGGTACAGAAAGAGATTACATGGGGTTCACAGATACGCTCTTATGTATTCATGCCGTACACACTTGTCAAAGACCACCGTACCAATTTTGAAACAGGTAATATCAATGCTGTTATGGACGGTGATATTGACGGTTTCATCAATGCTTATCTGAAAGCTCTCAGCCAGAACGCATTAAATAATAATTAAAAGAAAAATCCTCACTTTGTATCGGTTCAGACACATTTGCGTGTCATTCCGAACGAAGTGAGGAATTTTACTTTTGAGATTATGCCCAAATCTGCTTACGCAGATTTGGGATTTTGTCTTTAGCCGATTAAAGGGCTTCGCCCTTTAAAATCCTGACAAGGGGTTTCACCCCTTGACCCCACAAGCCTTTGAAAAGGCTTGACCG
>CACYDZ010000281.1 GCA_902773265.1 uncultured Ruminococcus sp. | reverse complement strand
TTGAATACTTTTCCTGCAAAGGCTTCCTCGTAATCGGGCATGACCGTATATTTATCCAGAATTTCCAGAAAATAATCTGTTCCGTCAAGTTTCAGTGCCGAACCGAATACACAAGGAAATATTTTTCGCTTCTGTATTGCCCTGACGATTAACTCATCTCTGACAAATCCTGTTTCGGAATACTCTTCAAAAATACTTTCATCACAAAGAGCAATACTTTCAAAGAAATCGTCTTTGGGAATATATCGGCTGAAATCCGTACAATCTTCATTCAGAGTACTTTTAAGCTGAGCAAGAAGTTCTGTTTTATGCGTGTCGGGTAAGTCCATTTTGTTGACATAGATGAATACGGGAATATGATAACGGCGTAACAGTTTCCATAAAGTATGGGTATGTCCCTGTACGCCGTCTGTACCGCTGATGACAAGCACGGCATAATCCAGTACCTGTAAAGTTCTCTCCGCTTCGGCACTGAAATCTACATGACCCGGAGTGTCCAGTAAAGTAAATTCCGTATCGTTGCAGGTCAGGATTGCCTGTTTTGAAAATATGGTGATACCTCTTTTTCTTTCCATCTCATCGTTATCCAGATAGGAATTTTTATGGTCAACTCTGCCGAATTTCTTTATATTTCCCGAACAGTACAATAAGGCTTCTGTCAGGGTTGTTTTTCCCGAATCGACATGAGCCAGTATTCCGACAGTTATTTTTTTCATTCTGTTTTCCCCTCACCATCAGTGATATACTTATTCTGTATAATGAGCAAATTTAAAAATTGCATAAGCACTTGTCATTTCGAACAAAGTGAGGAATCCTTGTAAGACCCATAACGAAAGTTCAGGGTAACAAACAGCATATATCTGCTTTGCATAATTAACGAAAAAGGACAGATTTGCTCAATCATAACTTTATTATAAACTTTCTTCCGATTTTGAGCAATATTTTGAGAGAAAATTAGAGTGTGTTCACATAAAAAGAGCATCAAAAATTAAAAAACTATCCTAATTTTATGTATTCGAAAATCATGAGATTTCGTATTACAGACTATTGACAGCAATTCAAAATAATTTTATAATGTACAAGGTTGGAAAAAGAGCAATATTGTCAATGTTCAAAATGTTATTCTGGACAAAGTTAAATCAGATATTGTATACGACCTCATAAAAGGAAAGGATTGATAACGATGAAAAGTGATGAAATAAAATATGGTGTGCAGAATGCACCACACAGAGTTCTGTATAATGCACTGGGCTACACCGCCGAAGAACAAAGCCGACCACTTATTGGTATTGTCAGTTCGTATAATGAAATAGTTCCCGGTCATATGAACATTGATAAAATTACAGAAGCTGTCAGAATAGGGATTGCTATGGCTGGCGGTACACCGATAGTTTTCCCTGCGATAGCTGTCTGTGACGGTATTGCTATGGGACATCAAGGTATGAAATATTCACTTGTCACCCGTGATTTGATTGCCGATTCCACAGAATGTATGGCAATGGCACATGGGTTTGACGGTCTGGTTATGATACCTAACTGCGATAAGAATGTTCCTGGTTTGCTTATGGCTGCGGCAAGAATGAATATCCCCACTATTGTTGTCAGCGGAGGACCTATGCTGGCAGGTACAGTAAACGGCTGTAAAGTCAGTTTGTCGGCAGCATACGAGGCTGTTGGTGCCTATGCGGCGGGTAAAATTAACGACGAACAGCTGAAAGAATATGAAGAAAAAACCTGTCCGACCTGTGGTTCCTGTTCGGGAATGTATACCGCAAATTCTATGAACTGTCTTACCGAAGTTCTGGGTATGGGATTGCGTGGCAACGGCACAATTCCCGCTGTCTATTCCGAAAGAATCCGTCTTGCCAAAAAGGCAGGTATGCAGATTATGGAACTGGTCAGAAAAGATATCAGACCCCGTGATATCATGACTAAAGAAGCATTTGAAAATGCTCTCACCATTGATATGGCTTTGGGTTGCAGTACCAACAGTATGTTACATCTTCCGGCTATCGCCCATGAGGCAGGTGTGGAAATCAATCTGGATATTGCCAATCAGATAAGCGATAAAGTACCGAATGTTTGTCATCTTGCTCCCGCAGGTCAGCATCATATGGAAGACCTCAATGAGGCAGGCGGTGTGTATGCCGTTATGAACGAAATCAACAAACTTGGTATTATCCATACCGAATGTATGACCGTTACCGGTAAAACTGTCGGCGAAAATATTGCAGGTGCTGTCAATAAGAATACGGAGGTTATCCGTCCTGTAGAAAATCCGTACAGTAAGACAGGCGGTATTGCTGTACTGAGAGGTAATATTGCTCCTGATTCCTGCGTTGTCAAGAGAAGTGCGGTTGCTCCTGAGATGCTTGTTCATGAAGGACCGGCAAGAGTTTTCGACTGTGAAGAAGATGCTATGGAAGCTATCATGACAGATAAAATCAATCCTGGTGATGTTGTGGTTATCCGTTATGAAGGCCCTAAGGGTGGCCCCGGTATGAGAGAAATGCTTAACCCGACATCAGCAATTATCGGTCGTGGTCTTGGCAGTACGGTAGCACTGATTACAGACGGTCGTTTTTCCGGTGCAACAAGAGGTGCGGCTATCGGTCATGTTTCTCCCGAAGCGGCAGTCGGCGGTCCTATCGCCTTAATTGAAGAGGGCGATATCATTGCTATTGATATCATGGCAAATACCATCAATGTCAAAGTTTCTGATGAAGAACTCGCCGAAAGAAAAAAAGCATGGACACCTAAAGAACCCAGAATCAAAACCGGTTACCTGGCAAGATATTCCGCTTTGGTAACCTCCGGAAATACAGGAGCTATTCTTTCCGTACCCCAGAAATAATGTATGATTTCTGAAATATATCATCAAAAAACCGCTTTCGATGAAAAATCATCAAAAGCGGTTTTTTATGGCGTCCTTGACGGGATTCGAACCCATGACCTTTCGCTTAGGAGGCGAACGCTCTATCCTGCTGAGCTACAAAGACATCTTTTATATTATAGCACAGTCAGAAATAAAATTCAATGTTTTGCAGAAGTTTATTTTTAACAAAAAAAGTCTTGACAATTTACTAAGATATCAATATAATCTAAAGTACAAATATTTTAAAGACGATGAAAAGAAAAAGACATAATTACTTTGTCACAGAGAGTTGTCGGGTGGTGAAAGACAATACAAGGGGTTATGTGTATAGCTCATCTTGGAGTTGCCTGTCTGAAACCAAGTAAGACAGGACGCATGACAGCGTTAAAAGTCGGGACTTTGTTGGAAGTCTGCTGAGGAGTGGTATTTGTCACTTAAAACAAGGGTGGTACCGTGTTAATTTACAGAGATGTAAATTATCGCCCCTTTTCTTCTTTGCGGAAGAAAAGGGGTTTTATTTTATCGAGAGGTGATTTTTTACAATGAACAGTTCTTTCAGAAAATATTTACCGTTTAAACAGATTGACCTGCCTGACAGACAGTGGTGTAACAATGTGATTGATAAAGCACCGATATGGTGCAGTGTAGATTTGCGTGACGGCAATCAGGCATTGGTTGACCCGATGAATTTACAGGAAAAGTTGGAATTTTTCAGATTGTTATGTGATATGGGATTTAAGGAAATTGAAATAGGATTTCCGTCAGCGTCAGAAACAGAGTATGAGATTTGCCGTACACTGATAGAGGGCAATTATATTCCTGATGATGTTACCATACAGGTGCTTGTACAGGCAAGAGAACACCTTATCCGCAAAACTTTTGAAGCGATTGAGGGAGCAAAGAATGTCATTGTTCATTTTTACAATTCCACATCAACTTTACAGCGTAAAGTAGTCTTTAAAAAGGACAAGGCGGGTATTATAGATATTGCCGTCAACGGGGCAAAATTAATCCGTGAACTCACAGAAAGTTATGAAGGAGATACCAATATCCGTTTTGAATATTCTCCCGAAAGTTTCAGCGGAACAGAAGTAGATTTTTCGGTAGAGATATGCCATGCGGTTATGGAAGCACTCGGTTCGACAAAGGAAAATCCTGTTATTCTCAACTTGCCCAACACGGTAGAACTCTGTACACCGAATACCTATGCTGACCAGATAGAATATTTTATCAGACATCTTCCCGACAGAGAAGCGGCAATTATCAGTATTCACCCGCATAATGACAGGGGAACAGGTGTAGCTTCGGCAGAACTGGCATTACTGGCAGGTGCAGAAAGAGTTGAGGGAACGCTGTTCGGTAATGGTGAAAGAACAGGTAATCTGGATATTGTCACAGTGGGACTGAATATGTATACACAAGGTGTAGACCCGAAACTGGATTTCAGCGATTTGCCGAAATATAAGGAAGTCTATGAACGCTGTACGAATATGAAAATTCATGAGAGAACCCCGTATATTGGAGAACTGGTATTTACAGCATTTTCAGGTTCACATCAGGACGCTATCAATAAAGGTATGGAGTATATGAAAGAAACAGACAGCCCTTATTGGGAAGTACCCTATCTCCCGATTGACCCTGCTGATGTCGGCAGACAGTATGAACCGATTATCCGTATCAATTCGCAGTCGGGCAAAGGCGGTGCGGCATTTGTCATGGCACACAACTTCGGCTATAAAATGCCCAAACAGATGCACCCTGAATTTAGTGCGTTGGTACAGAAAAAATGTGACGAACTTGGCAGAGAACTCATTCCCAGCGAACTGCTTGCTATTTTTGAGGATGCTTATATCACTACCGCAAGAAAATATGAGATTGTCGGACACCCTACCGTTTCTGAAATAGGTGAGGACGGCAACATGGTAAGGGTTACAGGAATACTGCGTACAGATAATGACCCTGCTACCGATACCAGAATTTCAGGCGATGGTAACGGCCCGATAGACGCATTTTTCCATGCGTTGGAAGATGTCGGCATTTCTGATTATAAGTTTGTGGATTATTCCCAGCACGCTATTTCCACAGGTTCTGATTCAAAGGCGGTATCCTACATTCATCTGATGACACCACGAGGCGGAAGTATTTTCGGAGTAGGTATTTCGGGCAATATTTACAGAAGTTCTATTTTTGGTGTACTCAATGCCATTAACCGTGCGGAGTTGTCAAAATAGAGAACGGATTAGTCGGGGATGCTGTCCCCGAACCCCTGTTCAAGGGTTGCACCCTTGAAAATCCCGACCACTTTTTTGAAAAAAAGTGGACAAAAAACTTTTTCGGCTCACTTCGTTCGGATTGTTTATCACAAGTTTAGCGGTGACAATTAAAAGTTTCGGTCAAGCCTTTTCAAAGGCTTGTGGGGTCAAGGGGTGAAACCCCTTGTGGGATTTTAAAGGGCAAAGC
>CACYDZ010000280.1 GCA_902773265.1 uncultured Ruminococcus sp. | reverse complement strand
TGTTATTCTGTTGTTAAAATACACAAATTAGACGGCTGTTTTTTGTAAGAGAAATCCAAAAAAAGATAAGCAAATTATACAAAATATTATAATTGCATATTGCATTTTTAAGAAATATAGTATATAATTATAAAGGTAAAAGTTGGTTTATAAAAAAGAACTGACGAATGTATTTTATTCAAAAAACAGGAGGCTAATATGGAAGATATCAAAGGCTTATATGACCTTGACTATGCACAAAGGGTCGTTAATTCAGAATCCGCATTTCCCGGAGGAATACTGGGACCTCACCTTACAGACAGAGGATTTACCGTAACGGTCTATAATCCGCAGGCAGAATCCGTAACGGTAATTGACAAGAGAAGTCAACAGCGTTTTTCAGGCGTGAAGATTGATGAGGCAGGATTGTTCGTGGCTTATCTTGGTTGCGATGCGTCAACCCCTTACTATCTGGAAATCACTCCCTATGACGGCGAAACCTATCAGACAGAAGACTGTTATCGTTTTCCTGTACAGACTTCGTCAGAGGACGCTTATCTGTTCGGTTCAGGCACACTGTATGCTGTGGCAGATATCATGGGTGCTCATTTAAAGACGGTTGACGGTGTAGAGGGTACATTGTTTACTGTATGGGCTCCCAATGCCATGAGGGTCAGTGTTGTGGGCAACTTCAACAACTGGGACGGAAGAATCCATCAGATGAACAAAGTATACAATGTAGGTATTTTTGAAATTTTCATTCCCGGTGTCAAAGAAGGCGATATGTATAAATTTGAAGTCAAGACACAGTGGGGAGCAATCCTGATGAAAACTGACCCGTTCGGTAATTATCAGCAGAAACGCCCTGAAACGGCATCTATCGTTACGGACTTGACACACTTTGTCTGGACAGATGACGAATGGATGGAAAAGAGAAGAAATACCAACCTTGATAGTCAGCCTGTTGCGATTTATGAAATGCATCCCGGTTCATGGAAACGCAAGGGAGAAAACAGAGATGAGTTCCTGACCTATCGTGAACTTGCCCCTGAACTGGCTGATTATATCAACGATATGGGTTATACGCATGTAGAACTGATGGGGATTTCTGAACACCCGTTTGACGGTTCATGGGGATATCAGGTAACAGGTTACTATGCACCGACTTCCCGTTTCGGTTCACCTGCAGACTTCCAGTATTTTGTAGATTATATGCACAGCAGAAATATCAGCGTCGTACTTGACTGGGTTCCTGCACATTTCCCGAAAGATGCACACGGTCTGGCAAGATTTGACGGTACACCTGTCTATGAACACCCTGATGCTCGTCGTGGTGAACACCCTGACTGGGGTACCTATATCTTCAACTATGAAAAGACAGAAGTCCGTAATTTCCTTATCGGCAGTGCTTTGTTCTGGATTGAGAAATTCCATGTTGACGGTCTGAGAGTAGATGCTGTTGCTTCCATGCTTTATCTGGACTACGGTAAGAAAGATGGCGAATGGTTGCCGAATATGTACGGCGGAAGAGAAAATCTTGAGGCTATGGAATTTTTGAAACACCTCAATTCCATCAACTCACAGAGAAATCCCGGTTCGGCAATTATGGCAGAAGAATCCACATCATTTGCCGGTATTACCAAAGATGTCAATGAGAACGGTCTTGGATTTGCGTTCAAGTGGAATATGGGCTGGATGAATGACTTCCTGCGTTATATGTCTACTGACCCTATTTACAGATGTCACGACCATAATGAACTGACATTCAGTATGGTTTATGCAACATCAGAAAAATTTATCCTTGTACTTTCTCATGATGAGGTTGTTTACGGTAAATGTTCGATGATTAACAAAATGCCCGGTGACGACTGGCAGAAGTTTGCTAACCTGAGAACAGCTTATGGCTTTATGTTCGGTCATCCCGGAAAGAAACTGTTGTTCATGGGTCAGGATTTCGCACAGTATGATGAGTGGAACTCCAACAAAGAACTTGACTGGTATCTGATTGACCGTGTAGACAACAACAGAATGTTACAGCAGTATTATAAGAAGATGTTGTCCATTTACAGAAGTCACCCTGCACTGTATGAACTGGATTTCACCTATGACGGTTTTGAATGGGTCAACTGTAATGACTGGAGCCACAGTGAAGTCAGCTTTATCCGTAAACCCGCTACCAAAGGAGAAAAATATCTGTTGTTTGTATGCAACTTTGTTCCTGTTCCGCATGACAATTTCATGATTGGTGTACCCTGCAAGGGTGAGTACAAACTCATTATGAACAGTGACTCCTCTGAATACGGTGGTTCTGACTACAACAAGATTACCTCTGTAACGGCCGAAAAGAGAGAAGCAGATGGCAGACCTTATTCCATCATCTATTCTATTCCTCCGCTTAGTGTCAGTGTATTTGAGTTTGACCTTGTAGAAGATACTCCCGAAGAGCTTGAGGCTGAAAAGAAGAGAAATGAAAATACCGATAAACTCAAGGCAATGAAAGAAAAACAGGCAAAAAAGAAAAAGGCTAAGGCTGAAAAAGCTGAAACCAAAGCAGTGGCAGAAGTGACAGTACAAGAAACAAAAAAAGAAACTTCTGAATAAGTATAAATCATATTATTAACAGAATACATTGTTTCAACAGAAACAGTGTATTCTGTTCTTTTAAGGGCTTTGTTCTTGCCTTCTCCACGAACTTTTTTCCAAAATGCGAGTTCGATAAATGGTGCTATAAACAAATTACTTAACCATTTTGCCAGTAAAAATAAAGAGTAGTGTCCCTAAAAGATGAAGAAGAAAATTGGCGTCCGAAAAAGAAAGTATTAATGAACTATATAAATGAGCAAATCTGAAAAAAATGCACAAAAATAAAGACAACACCACCAAAATGAGTTACAATGGAGTTGCACCCCAGCCAAAGGAACACAGAGGAGTAGTTGTCTTATGAATAATAGCATACACCAATCAGAAACGATTTACAATATGTTGAAGAAAATAAATCTGGCAGAAAAATTATCAAAGTTGTATATATCACACATTATGACGATAATGATAGCCATATTCAGTATAGGATACCATAGCAAGACAGTCAATTTTGAAACTCACAGTGTACATCACCGTACAACAACAGCTCATTTTCTGAATAAAGGAAAATGGGACGAAACAATATTGGAGCACATTCTGAAAGAAGAAGTCTGTAAACTGATATACAAAGAAACACAGTGTACAGGTAAAACGGTATATCTCATTATAGACGATACCATTTTTTCAAAAACAAAGCCGTCTTCAAAGGCGAAACATCCTATAATAGAAGATGCTTATTTCCACTTTTCACATCTGAAAAAGAAATCAGATTACGGTCATCAGGCAACAGCCGTTATGTTGTCCTGCAATGGAATTACACTCAACTATGCGATATAATGTATAATAAAAGTGTGTCAAAAATTGAACTTGTATGCAAAATTGCTTCTGAAATGCCGGTTACACCTGTCGTTTCCTATCTGCTTTGTGACAGTTGGTATATATGCGACAAGGTTATCAAAAGCATTATTACTTGGGTCAATACCGTACCCTATACCGTTATTGACAGATTATGTATTTAACAAGAATTAAATTCCTTATATATAGACTGTTTTTGCTTCGGTTTATATTAAATTTGTGATAAAAATTTTCATGATATAAACTTGGGGCATGAATACATAGATTTATTCAGTGTTTCCTTAATTTTTTTTGTATATACGATAGACTTCCATGACATTGTTTTCTACCCGCTCAAAAACAATATTATTTTTTCCATTGGAATAGTGATCATTATAATATTTTTCCAGCTTTTTTATATGCTCCTTTCCTGCCCACGACAGATAAAAAGCATGAGGATTATCAATCATATCACCATATAAATTTTCTACATGATATTTCTTCTGCACCTGCTTTGAAAAGGCAGACCCTATTATCCAGCTTGTCGTAATACTGTTATCCGGAATTTCCGCTTTCAGCATAGGTTTATCAAAATTTTTGTTGGCTATATAAACATCCATCAGATAAAAATTTTCCTTATGATTTTCCACATAGGTAAAAATATCGGATTCTTTTTCTGTTGTGGGTAAAAACAATGATGGAAATACATAAAATGTTCTGCTGATAATAACTGCTATTGTGAGATAAACAACAGTCCCTGCACAACATATTCCCTTTTTCAAAACAGGATTGATTTTTCTGACATTCACCCGAATATTGTCTTTATCAAAATTATATATCGCAATACACATTGCTGGAAAAATAAAAGTATAAGTTGCTCTGAAATTCGTATGAACAAAATTCAAATAAAGTGTCAGTAGAAAAACCACACCGCTGACCAGGCATACTACAATAAAGTGATATCTGTTACTTAAAAATGCCGTAAAAATCATAAATATTCCGGGAAATACCGCTAAGTACATCACCTCATAATTATAAAGAGCAAAAAATAAATAAAAAAATCCTATCCAGCTTATCGCAAACAAAACAGGAAATATCCATTTCAATT
Source organism: uncultured Ruminococcus sp. (assembly GCA_902773265.1). GTDB lineage: Bacteria > Bacillota > Clostridia > Oscillospirales > Acutalibacteraceae > CAG-964. Next base: position 8,734 of record CACYDZ010000280.1, on the reverse strand, counting down.
TATTTCTTAGTATGACAACTGTCACCAGAAAAATAACTGAACCTATTATAAAAATACTGATAACAGGTATACATAATGAACCAAATTTGTTATTAATAATAGAATATATCATTGTGATAGAATTTCCAAAGTTATGTATGAAAGATGCATCTTTTTGAGAATATTTTGCTATTTCTGACATTCTCTCCAATGAAAAAAAGTTTTCATCACCTGTCCATGCTGTCAGAACATCAAGGTCATTCTCTGAAATAATTCCGATACTGTTATAAAAACTTTCATTTCCTTCATAGGAACTTATTGGGATATCCACACATCCTGTACGTGCCAGATGGTATTGGGAATGGTAAAAATATTGACTATCGCTGTTTTTGATATAGTTTGATACATTTTCCAAAGCAAATGCAACAATAAAGACAGTTATTAAAAGCAGTAATTTTTTTATTGAATGTAAATAAGTAATCCTCGTTTTTTCTTTCCACGCTTTAAACCATTGCATCAAAACAATGACAAAAATAAAAACAAAAAATATACCCGATACAGACAAAAAACTATAATAACGATAAAAAGAAGAAATCAATACCAATAAACATCCTATTAATGACTTACTATTTATCAGTTTTTCATTTTTTTTGTCAGAAAAAAGCGAATATAAAATCAATAAATATCCTGCACTCGCTATAATGGGGGGCATTCTGGTGTATTGTAAAGATACAAAACTGAAATATCCAAAAACAATGTTTATTAACAGCGAGAAAAAACAACCTATCTTTAATCCAAATTTCAAGATAAAAACATAGGTAATTATTGTCAATGAAATAAAATTAAAAAATAACTGCGACAAAATCCAGATATTTACTGTAGTAAAAATTTTTTGCAACAACATAAGAACCGATGTAAGAAAATAACTCACAAATAAACATTTGTTATAACCGTTGGTAATAAACAGTGATATACCGAAATCATCATTGGTTTCATAGATAAACTGAAATCCGTGTATAGCGAATATCACCATAAAAGCGACTAAACTCATCCAAAAAGAAATCAATAAATGTTTTGAACGGATTTTTGTCAATAAATTCTTCATTAGTTCTTCTCCCAGAAATCAATTTTCAGATTATTCTTGTCATTAACCTTTTGTGCATATACGGTAAACTTCCATAACATCGTTTTCTACTCGTTCGAAAACAATATTATTTTTTCCGTTTGAATAATGGTCGTTATAATATTTTTCCACCATAGAAATTTTTCTATCCGAAACATAAAATGCATTGGGATTATCAATCATATCGGCATATAAATGATTCATATTATACTTTTGCTGTATTTTATCAAAAAACACGGAACCTGTCGGCCAACTTGTATGAACTGTATTACTTGCCAGTTCAGGTTTCAACATAGGATTGTTTGAATTTTCCATTGCATTATTTTGAAACGAGTCCAAAAAATAAAAATTTTCCTTATGATTTTTTATATAGGTAAAAGGGGCATAATTATTTTTGGGAATCTCAGGAAAAGGAAATATTCTGATAATTATAATAACTACTGCCAGATAAACTGTAAGACCTGCCACTGATATTCCCTTTTTCAGATTTGAACAAATTTTGACGATATCAACCTGAAGATTCTTTTTATCAAAATCATATAGGATAATACACATTGCAGGGAAAATAACAGTATATGCCGCACGAAAATTAATACGGGTAAACTCAAGATACATTATCAGAGCAAACAACACCCCGCTGATAAAACACTGGACAATAAAATGATATCGGTTACCGATAAATGACAGAAAAATCATTAATATTCCTGGAAATATTATCAAGTAAATCAATGAAAATGCAACATGAACGGAATGGTTAGTACGCATATAATCATAACATAGATAGTATAAATACAAAAAAGCCAGCCATACTGCGGTAAACAGAAACGGAAATATCCATTTACATTTATTTCTAAACACAAAAAGTACTAATAGAAAAATAAGACAGCAGATACTAGCTGTAATGATGGCGATATTACAAGCTGACCCAAATTTGTTGGCAAGAATATTATAAGCCGTTGTACTTAACTGACTGATACGGTTCATCAATCCTGTATCTTTTTTAGAATACTCTGCAATAGCTGTTAATTTTTCCAGAGTAAAAAAGTCTTTATCAGATACGGTCCATGTCCACAGTGCCAATACATCATTTTCCGAAAACATATCAATACTATTATAAAATTTCTCATTTCCTTCATAAGTACTGGGAAGAATATCTATACAGTTTGAACGAGCTGTCTGATATTTTTCATGATAGAGATAACCATTGTTACTTGTCTTGATATATCCCGACACTTTTTCCAAAGAGAAGGCCATCACAAAAACCAATACTACAAATACCAGTTTTTTCATTAACAAAAAATAATTGATTTTTGTTTTCTCTCTCCACGACCATAGCCATCGTACAAACAGCAATGCAAATAGGAATACAAAGAATACACCTGACACAGATAAAAAAGAAGCAAAACGGTAAAAAGACGATAAAATAACCAATACTGTACCAATTATTGATTTTACATTTATCCATCGATAATTGTTTTTTCTATCCGAAAATAAAGACCATACTATCAGTAAATAACCTGCAGTTGCCATCGTAGCAGGTGTTCTTGTAAATTGTAGAGAAATAAAATTATAATACCCAAAAGCCACATGAAACAACACTGAAAATGAAATTCCCAGTTTCATACCAAATTTGGACAGAAAAATATAAACAATTATCATAACGGACAGAAAATTAAACAGAAATTGCGATACCATCCACACATTAATTATTGTAAAAATTCTCTGTATTGGAACAAGAATGACAGTAATAAAATAGCTAATAAACAGGCATTTGTCATAACCGTTGACAATAAAATGTGACAGAAAAAAATCATCATTAGTTTCGTACATAAAATGAAACTTATTGATAGCGAAGAACACCAAAAATACAACTAAATTCAATGCGAACGAAATCAACAAATATTTTGAACAGATTTTTGTCAATAAATTCTTCATTAATTCTTCTCCCAGAAATCAATTTTCAGATTATTCTTGTCATTAACCTTTTGTGCATATACGGTAAACTTTCATAACATCGTTTTCTACTTGTTCGAAAACAATATTATTTTTTCCATTGGAATAGTGGTCGTTGTAATATTTTTCCACCATAGAAATTTTTTTATCCGAAACATAAAATGCATTGGGATTATCAATCATATCAGCGTACAAATATTCCAGATGATATTCTTTCTGTCTTTTATGGAAAAATTCTGAACCTGTTGCCCAACTTGTATGAATACTATTGCTAGATAATTCTGGTTTCCAAATAGCGGAATCGAAATTTTTCATTGCATGTCTCTGTCCCTCATCCAAAAAATAAAAATTTTCTTTATGGCTTTCTATATAAGTAAAAGCACTGTTATCATTCTCAGGACTATAAATAAAAGGACATATTTTAAACACTATCACGGCTACCAAAAGATAAATCATAATACTTACACCAAATATTCCCTTTTGTATCTTTGGATGCAGCTTTCTAATATTACTTCGAAGTGCATTTCTATCAAAATGATAGATGATAATACACATCGCCGGAAAAATCAAAGTATAAGTTGCTCTGAAATTAGTATAAGTAAACTCAAGATAGGTAATCAGACTAAATAACACTACACTCATAAAACAATGAATAATAAAACTATATCTGTTACATAAAAATGAAAGAAGTATCATCAATGTTCCTGGAAATACTACCATATACATGAAAATATACTGATACAAAGCATAAAATAGATACACAAAAAACAACCAGCTCATCGTAAACAAAAACGAAAAAATCATTTTCCACTTATTTCTGAATACAATTATCAATACCAGAAAGCTCATAACCAATATGCTCGTCAGAATGATAATTATTGGATAAGTTAACCCAAGTTTGCTGGAAATAATATTATTAATGTAAACAACAGATTCACTAAAACGATGCATAAATCCAGTATCTTTTTTAGAATATTCTGCAATCTCCGTCAATTTTTCCAATGTAAAAAAATTTTCATCTGATACTGTCCATTTACACAATAACATAATATCATTATCTGAAAAAATTCCGATACTGTTATAAAACTGCTCATTTCCCTGATAAGGACTGGGAAGAATATCTACACAAGCTGAACGAGCTGCCTGATATTTTTCATGGTAGAGATAATTAGTGTCACTTGTTTTGATATATCCTGACACTTTTTCTAAAGAGAAAGCCATCACAAAAACCAACACTATAAATATCAGTTTTTTCATCAACAAAAAATAATTGATTTTTGTTTTCTCTTTCCACGACCATAGCCATTGTACAAACAGCAATGCAAATAGGAATACAAAGAATACACCTGACACAGATAAAAAAGATTCAAAACGGTAAAAAGACGATAAAACTACCAATGTTGCACCAAGCACTGATTTTATATTTATCCATCGATGATTGCTTTTTTTATCAGAAAATAAAACTGATATTATTAACAAATAACCTGCTGTTGCCATGGTAACAGATGTTCTTGTAAATTGTAGAGAAATAAAATTATAATATCCAAAAGTCACATGAAACAATGCTGAAAATAAAATTCCTAGTTTCATACCAAATTTGGACAAAAAAATATAAACAATTATCACAACAGATATAAAATTAAACAAGAATTGCGATACCATCCACACATTAATTATTGTAAAAATTCTCTGTAGTGGAACAAGAACAACAGTAATAAAATAACTGATAAATAAACACTTATCATAGCCATTGACAATAAAATGTGACAAAAAGATGTCATCGTTGGATTCATAGATAAGTCGAAATCCATATATGGCAAATATCATCATAAAAACGACTAAATTCAGCCCAAAAGAAGTCAACAAATATTTTGACCTTATTTTTGTCAACGAATTATTCATAAGTAAAAATCAGCCTTTCTAATGATTTGATTGTCAATCTTTTGTGCATATGCGGTAAATCATAAATCCGTCATTTTTTACCGGTTCCAGAATAATATTATTTTTTCCGCCTGAATAATGGTCATTATAATATTTCTCCACCTGAGAAATTCTTTTGTCTGAAATATAAAAAGCATGAGGATTATCAATCATATCGGAATATAAATGCTCAACATGATACGCTTTTTTTGTTTTATTAAACCATGCAGAACCAATTGCCCAGCCTGAATAAATGCTATTATCTCCCATATCTGGTTTCAAAATTAGGTCATCCGAATTTTTCATTGCACTGACTTGAAGTAAATCAAACAAATAAAAATTTTCTTTATGATTTTCTATATAGGTAAAGATACTATAATTACTTTCGGAAATCTCAAAAAAGGGAAACATTCTGAAGATGGTTATAGATACTGCTAAATAAACTACAACTCCTACACTTAAGATTCCTTTCTTTACATTTGGCTGAAAATTTCTAACATTAATCTGAATATTGTTTTTATCAAAATTATATATTGCAATACACATTACAGGAAAAATAAAAGTATAAGTTCCTCTAAAGTTACTGCGGGTAAATTCAAGATATATAGTTAAAACAAACAACACTGCACTCATAAAGCATTGAACAATAAAATGATATCTATTACTCAAAAACGACAAAAAAATCATCAATATTCCAGGAAATACTGCCATATACATAAGGTCATAATGGTAAAACGCATAAAATAGATACAAAAAACCTGTCCAGATTATTGCAAATAAAAACGGGAACATCCATTTCCATTTATTTCTAAAAATGACCAGTAATATTAGAAAAATTATACAACATACAGTAAGTAAAATTATAATAATATTATATGCTGACCCTAATTTTTTGGCAATAACATTACTAACCATTTTAATACCCATATTTAAATGATTCATAAAGTCTCTATTTTCTTTAGAATGTTCTGCAATCGCTGTTAATCTTTCCAGTGTAAAGAAATCTTCATCTCCTACTATCCATGAGCATAATAATTGTAAATCATTCTCTGAGGAAATACCTATACTATTATAAAATTTTTCATTTTCAGAATATGGACAGATATTGTAATCCACACACAATGAACGGACTTTCTGATAATTTTCATGATAGAGATAATCAGTATCACTTGTTTTAATATATGCTGATAACTTTTCAAGAGAAAAAGATATCAGTAAAATTAATATCAAAAACACCAATTTTTTCACGAATGAAAAATAATTGATTTTTGTGTTCTCTTTCCATGATTTTAATTGTTGTACACACAGCGATGAAAACATAAAAACAAGAAATACACCTGACACAGATAAAAAAGCTTGAAAACGGTAGAAAGAGGAAAAAATAACCAAAACTGTACCTATGATTGATTGCCAGTTTACCCAAATTCTTTTATCTTTTGTATTAAATAGAAAGCACACTATCAATAGATAACCTGCAGTTGCCATTGTGACAGATGTTCTTGTGAATTGTAAAGAAACAAAGTTATAGTATCCAAAAGCTATATTAAATAACAACGAAAATAAAATGCCAAGTTTAGTGCCAAATTTACACAGAAAAATATAAATAATAAGAACTACTGATACAAAATTAAACAGAAAAAGTGAAAGTGTCCATACATTGACTGTCGTAAACACTTTCTGTAACAGAACAAGAATCACCGTACTGAAGTAGCTAACAAACAAACATTTATCATAACCTTTGGCAATAAACAAAGATGTAAAAAAATCATCGTATGTTTCACTTGTAAAATGAAAGCTGTTGATAGCAAGAAATACCAGACAGACCACTAAATTCAGCCCGAAAGAAATCAACAAATATTTTGAACGGATTTTCGTCAATAATTTTTTCATTATTCTTCTCCCAGAAATTAATTTTTCAGACTTTGTAGCGGTGCAGGTATTCTGCCTCCACGATGAATAAATTTATATGGTGATTTTGTATTGACTGCCATAACAGGACCTTCTCCCAAAAGACCGCCAAAACTCAGTTCATCACCGGCTTTTTTGCCTATTGCAGGGATAACTCTTACAGCAGTTGTCTTGGAGTTTACCATACCTATTGCTACCTCATCAGCAATAATAGCCGAAATCACTTCGGGAGTAGTATCTCCGGGAATATTTATCATATCCAGTCCTACGGAACAGACGGCCGTCATTGCTTCCAGTTTATTGAGTGTCAGACAGCCACTTCTTGCAGCACTAATCATACCGGCATCTTCGGTTACAGGAATAAACGCTCCAGAAAGTCCTCCCACATGAGATGACGCCATTACACCACCTTTTTTCACAGCGTCATTCAGCAATGCTAATGCAGCAGTCGTACCAAAACAGCCACATTCTTCCAGACCCATTTCTTCCAGTATATGAGCAACAGAATCCCCCACTGCGGGAGTAGGTGCAAGGGATAAATCCACAATGCCGAAAGGGACACCTAATCTTCTGGAGGCTTCCTGAGCCACAAGCTGACCTGTTCTGGTAATTTTAAAGGCAGTTTTCTTGATAACCTCTGCAATTTCCGAAAGATTATAGTTTTCACATTTTGTCAGTGCTGCACGAACCACTCCGGGACCTGAAACACCTACATTAATTTCGCAGTCAGGTTCTCCGACACCGTGCATAGCACCCGCCATAAAAGGATTGTCTTCGGGAGCATTACAAAAGACAACCAGTTTTGCCGCACCAATACAGTCACGGTCAGCGGTAAGTTCAGCGGTTTTTTTAATGATACTTCCCATCATTCTCACGGCATCCATATTGATGCCCGCTTTTGTACTGCCGACATTGACAGATGCACAGACATGGTCAGTAACAGATAATGCTTCAGGAATACTTTCCATAAGGGCATAATCACCGTCAGAGAACCCTTTTTGTACCAGTGCCGAATAACCGCCGATAAAATTGACACCCACACTCTGAGAGGCTTTTTCCAGTGTCAGTGCAAATTTAACGATTTTTTGGGTCTGACACGCTGATGCCAGCATAGCGATTGGTGTAACAGATATTCTCTTATGAATGATGGGTATACCATATTCTGAAGAAATATTTTCACCTGTTCTGACCAAATCTTTAGCATACCGACAAATCTTGTCATAGACTTTTGTACAGGCTTTGTCGATATCTTCGTCTATACAGCTCAGAAGAGAAATTCCCATAGTAATGGTACGGACATCTAAATTTTCGTTATCAATCATGTTGACGGTTTCTATAATATCATGTGTATTTATCATAAATAACCCCTCATTAAATTCTGTGCATAGAGTTAAAGATATCTTCGTGCATAATATGGATTTTCAGATTTGTTTCTTCGCCAAGCACATCAAATTTTTTCTGCATCTGACTGATAGTTTTGGCTGCCTTATCCATATCAACCAGCATTATCATAACAAAAATATCCTGTAAAACACTTTGGGTTACTTCTGAGATACTGATATTTTCTTCGGCACAGGCTGCAGAAACTTTTGCCAGAATGCCGACAGTATCTTTTCCTAAAACAGTAATGAATGCACGCATAAAAAAACTCCTTTTCGTTATTTAAAAGCTGCTCTCCTTAAAAATCCCACCCACTTTCCCCAAAAAGCAGACAAAAAACTTTCATGGTTTGTTTCACTCAGATTACTTCACTAAGTGTTGACAGTGACAATTAAAAGTTTCGGTCAAGCCTTTTCAAAGGCTTGTGGGGTCAAGGGGTGAAACCCCTTGTGGGATTTTAAAGGGCAAAGC
>CACYDZ010000279.1 GCA_902773265.1 uncultured Ruminococcus sp. | reverse complement strand
GTGGCCAAAGGGGACAGACTGTAAATCTGCTGGCTTCGCCTTCGGTGGTTCGAATCCACCATCTCCCACCAGAAAAAACGCTTTTCAAATGGAAAGCGTTTTTTCTTTTGCTTATAGAATAACTGTAAAATTTATTTTGAATACAAAGTAGGGAAATTTGCTATGAATAACCATTCTCTGGAACAACACAAAAAAAATCGCCAACGCAAGAAAAAGCAAACTCTACAACGCCAAAAAAATCAGAAAAATATAATAATTATTCTGCTGGTTATGGCAGTTGTTGTTATGGTTATCATCGGAATATCTTCCTGTGTTTCAGACTGGATAAAAGAGAAACCAAACTCAGTTTCTGATACACAAAATTCGGAAATTTATGCGCAGAAATCTACGGAAAATAAAAACGATATTCCTGACAATGGCGATGATGGTTATTATCTCAATGAAGATATCTTCGTCTGGAATAAACAGGCTTTTGAACTGTTTCACGGCAATCAGAAAAATGCAGAAACTTATGCCTCTCTGATAAATCACTGCAGCCAACACTTACCCGAAACCGTCCAGAATATATATAGTATGGTTATCCCTTCACACATCGCTCTGGGTCTACCTCAACGACTGAAAAATATTGTCCAAAGCAATAATCAACAGGAGTATATCCACCAAATCTATCAGCATTATAACAGTTCTGTAAAAAGTGTTCCTGTTTTCGATACACTCAATAAACACAAACAGGAATATATCTTTTTCCGAACTGACCATCGCTGGACAACTCTGGGAAGTTATTACGCTTATGAACAGTTCTGTTCTTCGGCTGACCTTTCCCCCACTCTCCTCACTAACCGTAAATATACAGATATTTCCTCTTTTGTCGGTTCAATGTATACTGTGACAAATCTGGAAATTCTGAAAAACAATGCTGACACTCTTCGTTATTATGATATTGATATGGATTATCGTATCCGTATGCTGAAAACCAAAAACGGCAGTTTCAAAACTTATGACAGTATCTATAATCTTTCTGCCAAAAATACCTCAGACGCTTATCAGCTTTTTCTTTACGGAGATAACCCTGTTACGCAGATTATCTGTTCTGATGTCCGCAGTAATCAAAAATTGTTGGTTATTAAGGATTCTTACGGCAATGATTTTATCCCTTGGCTTATTGGTCATTACCACGAAATCCATGTGATTGACTTTACTGCCTATGACGGTAATATTCCCTATTATTGCAGAAACAATGCTATTGATACTGTACTGTTTCTCAATGATGTGATGAGCAGTGTAAATTCTTTCCAGATTGAACATATTGCCAGTGTCTTTTAAAGGGCTGATACCCTTAACAACTCAAAAGCTCCGCCTAAGAGTGAAACCAAAACTTTTTCGGCTAACTTCGTTCGGATTTTTCAGCTAAAGGTTGGCTTACACACTAAACTTATAATACCTTAGTTAATGGATGATAAAAAATTCGGTTAAATCCCTGTGCATACATATCGTAAAATTCCTTATTCTCTTTATTGTCAAATAAAATAGAACATCTCTCACTTGCAGACGACACAATATTGTAAATATCTATCTTCAGATAAGATGTTTCCGACTTCTTCGCTTGCAGAATACTATAAGATATCGGCACAGAAACTGTCTTAACACATACCTGACCCGGAAATTCTGCTTTCAGTTTCAAAGCCAAATTAATACTATCGTAAATTACCTTTTTATCGTTGGCAAAACTGTTGCCATACATGAATGTTTTCATCAGTTCTAAAGCATAATCACTCTCAGGGTCAAGAAATACCATGTTCAGTTTTGGTTTCTTTTCCGATAGCAAAGCATTCATCAATGCTTTCTTGTTGGTCTGTTTGAAAAAATCGGTATACTCTTCTATCAGTGACGGACATGAAATCTGTAACATATTGATTTCTTCTGAACCATTCAGCAAAACATCAAAATTCTCTTCAATTACACCCTTATCATATACCCTCACATAGTCAAAATCTCTCTTGATATTATATTTTCTTGTCGGATAAATAATCCTCTCTGTTTGTGCCAAAATAAGCAATGTGGCGATTGTTTTGATAACATCTGTATTATGGTAAATATTTTCCAGTGCCTGTTTTTGTTCTGTATCCCATGAAAATGTATATCTCATGTGAGTTTCCGAACGGTAAATCATATCCTCCACTAATTTTTCCAGTTTTTCATCATGATACACTTTCAAAACCGCCTTCAGATGTTCATAACATAAATTGTAGATTACCTCCGGAAATGAATCCAGATTACTTGGTTTGAGCAGTGTCCCAAATATAGATACCGCTATATTCTTACTCATCCACTGATAGGCAGTACGATGATAATTGGGTGCTTCTGCTTTTCTTATTCTTAAATTCGTTTCAATCTCTTTTGTCCAGCCGTACATCGCTATGTAATAATCATACTGATTACCAAGCGACATATTATTACTACAATACATTTCAAAAAGATTTTGATTAATATTTCTAAACAGACCCATTCCTTGAATTTCTCCTTTACTCAGAAAAATGATATATTTTGTATTTTACTCAAAAAGTAAAGTTTTTTCAATACCCTTTATATCGCATACATATATCAAATTTTTACATTTTTTAGCTATAAAAAAAACATATTTTGATATATCACATTTTAGTCACAAAAATTTTTTATATTTCAGATTTCTATGAATAGTAAACTTTCTATTCTTTGTTCATGTTTGGAAATACACTCTCTTAATTTCGTTCTTATATCTCATAATCTGACGAATTTTTGATAAAAAATAATTTTAAATACACATTGTTTATTGATAAACAATTTGATAAAATATTATCGTAGTGTATAAATATAGATTTTTCCTCATCTCCCAAATGTGGCTGCTGTTCATTCTCAACAGCAGCCACATTTTTATTTAACGCAAGTTCGATAAATATTGCTATAAATAAATTACTTAACATTTTTTATTATATATATTATAGAATTTTAATATATCTTTATATTCCTTACAAAAATCATCCGTATCACAAAATATGGCTATTAGTTCTTTCACTTGAAAATCTGTCCTTTCCTGGTGAAGTGTTTTTTTCTGCTCTCATTATGCCATCTCCCGGACAGATTATCTTTTTTATTTTTCTTTTTTCATCGAACTCGCATTAAAGAAAAAAATTTCCTTTCAGACCTTTAAGGTCTGAAAAGAAATTTTTCTTCTTTTACTGGAACACACTCCATTATAAAATGATACAGATTAATCCGTTGCAACCTTCATTGATAATGCGTTCTATTGTTTCTTTCATCTTTTTGCGGGCATCTTCAGGCATACGGTTGAGTTTGTTATGAAGCCCCTCATTGACAAGTTCATGGAGAGATTTTCCGAAAATATTCGTTTCCCAAATCTGAATAGGATTTTCTTCAAATTCCTTAAGCAGATAGGAAACCAGTTCTTCTGACTGTTGTTCAGAACCGACAATGGGCGTTACTTCTGTATTGATAGTTGTTTTCATCATGTGAATAGACGGTGCAGATGCTTTCAGACGAATACCGTACTTACCGCCTTGTTTAATGATTTCAGGTTCTTCCAAAGAAAGTTCTTCCATAGTGGGCATAACAATTCCGTAACCTTTTTCATTGACATCATCATAGGCTTTACGGATTTTATCAAACTCACTTTTCATCTTTGCCAGTTCCATCACACAGTTGAGCATATCGCCCTCATCATTGATACGCAATCCTGTTTTTTCTCCCAGAACCTGATAAAACAGATTTCCATTAAGACGGATATTGATTTTAGCCGTACCGTTTCCGAGATTAATATTGGTAATAACCACATTTTCAATATTTTCACATTCTTTAGCGGAATTAGTTACAGACTGAATTTCCCGAATTTTACGGATATTTTTTGACGGTTCGGCGATGGCACTGTAAACAGAGTTTTTCAACCAATGATTTTTTTCCAGATTGGTTATCCATTTTGGCATATCCACTTTGATTTCCTTTATGGGAAATTCAAAAAGAATTTGAGCCAGAATATTTTTAATTTGTCCCTCATCGAGTTCGATACAGTTGACCGCCACAACAGGAACATCATATTTATTGCCGATACTTCTTGCAAGAGCAGTTGTTTCGTCCGACTGCGGATAAATACTGTTGAGTAAGACGATAAAAGGTTTGTTGATAGCTTTCAGTTCGTTAATGACCCGTTCTTCAGCTTCGGCATATTCTTCTCTGGGGATATCACTGATACTGCCGTCTGTTGTGACAACAAGTCCTATGGTAGAGTGGTCGGTAATCACTTTTTTTGTACCGATTTCGGCCGCCATATTGAACGGGATTTCTTCTTCAAACCATGGCGTCTTTACCATGCGTGGCTGTTCGTCCTCAATATAGCCAATCGCACTGGGAACGATATAGCCTACACAGTCTATTGCACGGACTTTCAGTTGGGCATTACCGTCAAGTGTAATTTCTACCGCATTTTCGGGAATAAATTTGGGTTCAGTGGTCATGATTGTCCTTCCACCTGCGGACTGTGGCAGTTCATCTACAGCTCTTTCTTTGCTGTTTTCATTTTTGATATTCGGAATAACAATACTGTCCATGAATTTTTTGATAAAAGTAGATTTTCCTGTCCGTACAGGACCTACTACACCAATATAAATATCGCCGTTTGTTCTTTGAGCGATATCCTGATAAATGTTTGTTTCCGCCATTTTTTTCACCTCACACGCTGGGAATAAATAACATCATCGTATTAGGAATAGTATCTTCGGTAAGTTCATTTTCTTCCATTACCTGCTGACAGTCAACGCCATAATGTCTGGCAATTTCCCATACACTTTCCCCCTCAGCAGTGTAATAAAGCGTGAGTGCAGAGGGATTGTCTTTTACTCTGAGCTTATCGGTATCGGGAGTAAGAGAAGTAATATAACGGATAGTTTTTGTATTGGTAACAGTAACGGAAAGTTTGGTTTCTATGCGGAAGTCCAAAGAATTTGCACCGTTGATACGATAGCTTATGGATTGTACAGTGGCAGCAACCTCAACCTGATTGTTTTCAGAAATTTTGCTTAACGGATAGGTAAAATCAATCACTCTTTCGGAGTAAAAGGGCATATTGTCGTTATCCAGAGCCAGTACACACATATGCAGTTTACCTTTGACCATAAAATTGCCGTCCTCACTTACCACAGAAGTTTGACATTGTTCACACCAAATATCCGTTATACTTTGGATACTGCCTGTTCCGATTTCCACAGTAGATTTGGTCATACAGCTTTCAGCATAAGATTTTTGCATTTCGGAAAGCGTCATCTGGTGATACAACAGATTGAGTTCATATTCCGTAGAGTAGGCATCATCAATATAAGTAATTTCAGCACTGCTATATCCCATTGCCGTAACCGATAACTTTACTTCAAAATCTGCCACAGTACCATTTTCGGAATAATCGTTTTTGATATTCACCGTATGATTAACAAGTTCGATATCCGTCAGACAAAGGCAATTTTCGTCAACACCGTCAGCATCTAGAATTTCACTGAATGGTAAGGTATAGTCAAAAATTCCTGTTTGTCCTGTGTTGATATCCGCCAGATATAATACACGGACATTGACATCTCCTTTGACGATGACTTTGTTGCTGATAGCTTTACATTCTCCTTTAATAACTGTAGCGTCACTTTTCAGAACGGTTTCAATATTGCCGTTGTTTGTACTAAGGCTGACACTTTCTGATAAATTGAACTGTTGTTGTGCCATTCCTTCCAGTACAGATAATTGGGCATGAGATTTTTTTATTTGTACGGTATGGTTGTCGATATCACACGGAAATTCTGTCTCAGACTTGCAAATCACTTCTGCATTTACTGAAAATGCTCCGTGAATGTCCAGTCGTCTGGGGCTTAATGCACGACAGTTGATATATTCTGTACGGACTTTGGCAAAAACAATACCGTTCTGTGGATTTTGTTTCATATTGAAAGATGCTGAAAACGGAATATTATGGTCACTGCACCGTAAGGATTTCCGTATGGCATCAACATAGAAAATTTTCAGTTCGGCACTGCCCTCAATTTCCAGACGGTCAGCGGAAATGCTTTTGGTAAGAATTTTCGGACTTACCCGACATTTGAGTATTTTCATCATATCGGGACAATAGTCAGGTAAAGTAAGGTCGAGGTCTATGGGTTGTTCTGAACTTCCTGTAAAGACGGTTTCCTTGACCGAAACTGCTTTTTTGGACAAACTGTAATTCATTCGCTTATCGCTCCTTTTCAAAGACAGTCTTTTTGGTTTACACCTCCACTATATTCATCTTCTTTTGAAAATATGTCAAAGTCTGTGTTTCTAACCCTTAAAAATCTCGCTTAAAGGCTCCGCTTTTGGAAACCACCATAAGTCCGGCTAAGAAAAGTCAATAGAAAATTTGAAATTAAAGAAATGCGAGTTCGATAAATAGTGCTATAAACAAATTACCTGACATTTTTTATTATATATATTATAGAATTTTAATACATCTTTATACTTATAGTCTTGCTATCAAAATACAGAGTTGTTTATAAGAGATTAATT